>JASLDK010000399.1 GCA_030145945.1 Nocardioides sp. | reverse complement strand
CTCGCTCAGTACCGGACACCCGTGGCACACAACCGCGCGGAGGTACTCAGTGAAGCGCAGCGGCTGCAGTGCCGCGCATACGCGGACGAAATACTACGAGCAATCGACCGGTCTCCGGTGGGTGATCCGGGACCAATAGCCGCAGGTCACAAGTGAACAGCTGCGCCATTCTGGGTGGTTCGACGCACAGACGCGGTCTGGCTGGGTCGAGTGGTCACGATGGTGAGGTAGTGCCCAAGTTTCGATGGGCGCGGCTAGTCGGGCGGTCAAACCATGCTCGTTCCCAGTCGGGAGGCCAAGTGTGCTTCTCGCCTACGGTGGACAACATGGAGCCCGACGACGCGCGCACACTCGCACGTTTCCTCGCTGCCGACGGGAGTCTGACGTCGATCCCGTCGAAGCGCATGAAGCGCCTGGTGGTTCTCGATCACCTCGCTCAGTGCTTTGACCTGGGTGTCGTGTACCCAGAGGTGGAGGTCAATGAGCGGCTCCGCGCGTTCCATCCCGATGTTGCGGCGCTGCGTCGCTACCTCGTCGACGAGCAGTTCCTGACGCGGCGCGAGGGGTTCTACTGGCGCTCGGGCGGCTCGGTCGATATTGACCAGTTGTGAAGACCCTGAGGCGCTGGTGCAGCGGCACCTAAGGAGACGGAGTCAGGCAACCTGGCATCACTGACGACACGGGTTCACTAAGCTCGCGGGTGACTCAGGGAGGTGCGGGTGGGCAAGCAGATCGCCGTCGTGGGCGCGGTCATCGAGCACGATGGGCTGATCCTGTGTGCCCAGCGCGCAACGGGAGCGCTGGCGGGGATGTGGGAGTTCCCGGGCGGGAAGATCGAGCCGGGGGAGTCGGCGCTGCAGGCGCTGGAGCGGGAGATCCGTGAGGAGCTGCGTTGCGTCGTCGACGTCGGTGACGAGGTGACCACGACCGCTCATGAGTACGACTTCGGCACGGTGACGCTGACGACCTTCCGCTGTCGCCTGATCGAAGGCGAGCCGGAGCTGACCGAGCACGCAGCCATCAAGTGGCTCGCGCCGAGCGATCTGCCGTCTCTGGACTGGGCGCCGGCCGACATTCCGGCGGTGCAGATCCTGGCGGCGACGTGACACTGGACCCGTTCTGGCCGGATCAGTTCCAGCTGGACATCGACTTCGGGTACGTCGCGAGCGCTGCCGTTGCGCCCCGGCGATACAACCCGAAGCTCGTGCTCAACGGCGACGATGCCACGGTCGAGCACGCGATCCTCGAGGAGCTGCGGCGCTGCGATGCGTTCACCTTCTCGGTCGCGTTTGTGTCGCCCAGCGCGATCGCGCAGCTCAAGCAGCATCTCTACGACTTCGACGGTCGCGGCCGGATCATCACCTCCGACTTCCTGGCGTTCAACCAGCCGCAGGCGTTTGCCGAACTGCTGAAGCTGCGTGAGCACGCGGACATCGACGTACGACGACACACCGCCCGTGGCTTCCATCCGAAGGGCTACATCTTCGAACAGGGACCGAGCGTCACTGCGATGATCGGCAGCTCGAACCTCACCAGCCAGGCGCTGTCGCGCAACCACGAGTGGAACCTCAAGGTGTCGGCCGCGAAGGGCAGCGACCTCGCCGACCAGATCGGCCGGTTGCTGCAGGAGCAGGTCGCGGGATCGGAGCCGCTGACCGAGGCATGGATCCAGTCGTACGCCGACATGTACGTCGCGCCGCCCCGACGTGGTCCCCAGCCGACGCTGCCGGAACCAGCAGAGCAGCCGGTCGACGTACAACCGAATGCGATGCAGCAGGACGCCCTCCTGGCCCTCGACCTTGCCCGAGCCGAAGGCGCGCGACGGGCGATCATCATCTCCGCGACGGGCACCGGCAAGACCATCCTCTCCGCGCTCGACGTCCGGGCGGTGGCGCCGAAGCGGATGCTCTTCGTGGTCCACCGCGAGCAGATCCTGGATCGCACGATCAAGGAATACCGCCGCGTGCTCGGTGGGCCGGCGTCGGACTACGGCAAGCTGACGGGCGGGGCCAAGGAGCACGATCGGCGCTACGTCTTCGCCACCATCCAGACGCTGTCCCAACAGCACGTCCTCGACAGCATCGAGCCCGATGCCTTCGACTACGTGATCTTCGACGAGGCTCATCGCGCCGGCGCGTCGACGTACCAGCGGGTTCTCGACCGGCTCGAACCCGACTTCCTCCTCGGCATGACGGCAACGCCCGAACGCACCGACGGGTTCAACGTCTTCGAACTCTTCGACTTCTGCGTGCCCTACGAGATCCGGCTCAACCACGCGCTCGAAGCCGAGATGCTCAGCCCGTTCCACTACTACGGCGTCTCCGACATCACCTATGACGACGGCCGTACGACGAGCGACGAGTCCGACCTCGGCCTGCTGATCACCCCGGAGCGAGTCCGGTTCCTCATCGACGTTCTCGAGAAATACGGGCAGGCCGGCGTCGATCCGTGCGGACTGATCTTCTGCAGCCGCAAGGAAGAGGCGCATGCGCTCTCGGCCGCTCTCAACCAGCATCAACTCAACGGCCGGCCGCTGCGCACGGTCGCACTCACGGGAGACGACGCGACCTCTGTTCGCGAGGATCGAGTCGCCGAACTCGAAGCCGGCGAGCTCGACTATCTGTTGACCGTCGACATCTTCAACGAGGGCGTCGACATTCCGCGCGTCAACCAGGTCGTGATGCTGCGGCAGACGCAGTCGGCGATCGTGTTCGTCCAGCAACTCGGTCGTGGGCTGCGCCTCGCCGAAGGCAAGGACTACCTCGTCGTCATCGACGTGATCGGCAACTACACCAACAACTTCCTGATCCCGATCGCGCTCTTCGGCGACGAGTCCCTCAATCGCGAGTCCCTGCGGGAGAAACTCAACGAGACCGTCGAGGGTGGCGTGCTGCCCGGCCTGTCGAGCGTGAGCTTCGACGAGGTCTCCCGCGAACGGATCCTGCGGTCGATCGAGGCCGCGAGCCTCGACAGCATGAGGCGCCTCAAGTCGGCCCTGGAGGCCATGCAGCACCGCGTCGGCGGCGTACCGAAACTGTGGGACTTCCATCGATTCGAGTCCGTCGATCCCGTGCTGCTCGCCACGAGGGTCGAGCACTATCCCGCGCTGGTCCAGCGGCTCCTGCGGGTGGATGCCGGTCTGTCGACGGCAGCTTCTCGAGCCCTGAGCCTCGTCTCCCACGAAGTCGTCGCCGCCAAGCGACTGCACGAGTTCGTCCTCCTCAACCTCCTTCGCGAGCGTGGTGCCGTCAGCATTGCCGACCTGACGTCAGCCTTCGTCGAGCGCGGGCTGGCGCACGACGACAACAGCGTCCAGGCAGCGCTCGACACCTTCACCCTGACGGGGTACGCCGCCTCCGACCTCAAGCGGTACGCCGATCCACTGGTCACCGTGGAGGGCGAGGAAGTCAGTGTGGCGGACGCCTTCCGGGCTGAACTCGAGGGATCGGAACGGCTTCGCGACGAGCTCGATGATGCGCTGACGACAGGCGAAGCCCTTACGCGGGCGCGCTACCGATCCGACGTACCGTTCACCACCGGCCTGCAGTATTCGCGACGCGACGCGGCCCGGATCATCGGCTGGCCGCGCAGCACCTCGTCGACGATCTACGGCTACAAGACCGACCGCAGCCGCAACGTCTGCGCGATCTTCGTGACGCTGCACAAGTCCGACGACGTCGACGCGAGCACCGCCTACGAGGACGCGCTCCTCGACGAGACGAGCATGCGGTGGTTCTCCCGATCCCGCCGAACCCTGGCAAGCGACGAGGTGCGGGCCATCGTCGACGGCG
>JASLDK010000389.1 GCA_030145945.1 Nocardioides sp. | reverse complement strand
CGGCCTCCTCCGCGCTGATCAGCTCGCTCATCTGACCGCGCACCAGCATCACTGGCACCTCCGCGGCGACCATCGCGTCGGCCGCCGCCTCGAGCCGGACCGGGTCGCTGACCCGGTTGACCGGCAGGTCGCCGACGCCGCCCATGAAGGCCGGGTCCCAGTGCCAGAACCAGCGTCCGTCCCGCTCGCGCATGTTCTTGCGCAGGCCCTCGACGCCGGGCTTGCGGGCCCGGTGCGGGTTAAAGGACGAGATCGCGTCGGCCGCCTCCTCGAGCGTCCCGAATCCGTCGAGCGCCCGCGACACCATGAAGTCCCGGATTCGGGAGGCCCCGCCGATGTCCATCGCGGGCAGGATGTCGACGAGGACCACACCGGCGATCCGCCGGCAGGCCCGCTCCCCCGCGGCGACCATCGACGTCAGCCCTCCCAGCGAGGCGCCGACCAGGACCGCGGGCCGGTCGAGCCGGGCCAGCAGCGCCTCGAGGTCCGCGCTGAAGTGCTCGAGCCGGTACCGTCCGGCGCCGGCCCACGACGAGTCGCCGTGCCCGCGCGCGTCGTACACGACGGAGTGGAAGCCGCGCGCGGCGATCTCCCGCGCCACCGTCGTCCAGGCGTGCCGGCGCTGTCCGCCGCCGTGCAGGAAGACGACGGGCGGGCTCGCCGGGTCGCCGTACACGTCACCGACGAGCGTCACGTCGTCCGCTCCGGCCCAGGTGGTCATCGGATCGCTCCCATCTCGCGCAGCCGTGCCAGGCGCGCCTCGTCGTACCCCCGGCCGGCGAGCACGGTGTCGGTGTCCTCACCGGGTCGGGGAGCCGGGCGGCGGATGCTGCCCGGTGTCCTGCTGAACCGCGGAGCAGGCGCCCCCTGGACCACTCCGTCGACCTCGACGAAGGTCCGTCGCGCTCGATGGTGGGGGTGCCGGGGCGCCTCCTCCATGGTGAGGACCGGCGCGCTGCACAGGTCGTGCTCGGCCAGCAGCCGCTCCCACTCGTCGCGGGGACGGGTCCGGAAGACCCGGGCGAGGGTGGCCTTGGCGTGCGGCCAGGTCGCGGGGTCGCGTTGGTCGGCGGGATCGAGCTCGCCGACATCGAGCGCCACCAGCAGCCGGGCGTAGAACTTGGGCTCGACCGACCCGACCGAGAGGTACTTCCCGTCGGAGCACTCGTAGGCGTTGTAGAAGTGGGACCCCGAGTCGGCGGCGTTCGTACCGCGCTCCAGGGACCACGCGCCCTGGGCGTGACGGCCGTAGAAGTACGACATCATCACCGCCACGCCGTCGACGACCGCCGCGTCGACGACCTGGCCTCGTCCCGAGGAGCGTGCCTCGTGCCGGGCCGCCAGCACCCCGAACGCCAGCATCATGCCGCCGCCGGCGAAGTCGCCCACCAGCGCCAGCGGCGGGGTCGGCGGCTCGCCGTGGCGGCCGATGGCGGCGAGGGCGCCGGTCAGTGCGATGTAGTTGATGTCGTGGCCAGCCGTGTGGGCCAGCGGCCCCTCCTGGCCCCAGCCGGTGGCCCGCCCGTAGACGAGGCCCGGGTTGCGCTGCCAGCACACCTCGGGACCGAAGCCGAGCCGCTCGGCGACGCCGGGACGATGGCCCTCGAGGAGGACGTCGGCGTCGGCCACCAGGTCGAGCAGGACGGCGACGCCCTCGGGCTGCTTCAGGTCGAGGGCGATCGAGTCCCGGTTGCGGCCGAGCAGGTCGGGACCGGCGCCGGCACGCCCCACGTCGGCGGCCCGGTCGACGCGGATCACCTCGGCGCCGAGGTCGGCGAGCAGCATCGCGGCGAACGGGCAGGGCCCGAGCCCGGCCAGCTCGACGACGCGCAGGCCGGCCAACGGGCCGCCGCTCATCGCGTCGCCCCGTCCACCGGCGCCGGCGTCTCGCCCACCGTCCCCCGATCCACCATCTCCTGCCACCACTGCTGACTCCTCTCCAGCTGCTCGCACAGCACGTCTTTGTTGTGTTGGCCCAGACGCGGTGCGGGGGTCCGGTGCCAGGGCCCCGGCCGGCTCGCCATCCGAAACGGCAGGCCTGGCAGGTCGACCGGCCCGGTGACGGCGCGGTCGACCTGCTCCACGAAGCCGCGGCCGGCGAAGATCTCCGACCCGGCCGCCTCGGCGACGCTGCGCAGGCGCTCGGCCGCCACGCCGTGCGCGCGCAGCGCGGCAGCTGCGGACTCGGCGTCGCGCCCGGCGGCCCACGCGCCGATGACCTCGTCGAGCCGGTCGTGGGCACGCCGGCGTCCCGCCACCGTGGCCAGCAGTTCCTCGGCGAGCCACCCCTCCTGCCCCAGTGCGATGCACAGGCCGCGCCAGGCGTGTTCGGAGTCGACCGCCACGGCGAGCCACGCGTCGTCGCCGTCGCAGGCGTACAGACCCTGCGGGGCATCCTCACCGCGGTTGCCGCGCCGGGTCGGTTCCCCCTCGTCGGTGACGGACGCCTGCACGCTCGCGGCGGACACCGTCGCCATCACGTCGCTCATCGCACACTCGACGTGGTGCCCCCGGCCCGACTGGCGGGTCTCGTCCCAGGCCACCAGCGCCGCGAAGGCGGCGTGGATGCCGACCAAGGGGTCGCAGATGCTTTTCGGCGCCATGGGTGGGCCGTCGGCGTACCCACTCGTCCAGGCCAGCCCGGTCGCCTGGGAGATCGTCGGGTCGAATCCGCGTCGTGACCGCCACGGGCCGTCGAGGCCGAAGGCGGGCATCTGCACCAGGCTGGTGCCCGGAGCCCGCCGCCGGATCTCGGCCCAGGTCAGGCCCCAGCCGTCGAGGACTCCGGGGGTGAAGTTCTCCAGGACGATGTCGGAGCGCTCGACCAGGTCCCAGATCGCGGCCAGCCCGTCGGGATCGCGCGCGTCGAGGGTGACGCTGCGCTTGCCGGTGTTGGCGGCGGCGTACAGCCAGCTCCACTCCCACCACCGGTCGGCGCCCGGCCGCGCCGACCGGTGCCGACTGCCGTCGAGGTGGCTCAACGACTCGACCTTCACGACGTCCGCGCCCAGGGCGGCGAGCAGCTGGGTGGCGGCGGAACCGGCCCACCAGATCGAGAGGTCCAGCACCCGCAGGCCCTGGAGTGGCAGACCCGCGTCGGGTGACGCGGCGGGCGGAAGACGCACTTCGCGCGGCTCCGGCGCCGACGGCAGGACGCCGTCGTACACGAGGGGCGAGCGCGGGCGGGGCACGCCGTGCTCGTCGGCCTGGTAGATCCGGCGATGGGTGTAGTGCTCGTTGCTCAGCAGGTCCGCGGGCGCCAGGACCTCGGAGACCGGCAGCCGACGGTCGGCTGCCTCGGCCGCGATCTCGGCGCGGCTGCGCGGGAGGAACCAGTCGTCGATCGACGACTGCAGCCGGCTGCGCTGGCGGGCCCGGGCGAACGGATGCGCGAGTGCGGGCTCGCCGAGGAGGTCGGGGCGGCCGATCATCGCCAGGAACGCGTCGAACGTCTGCTGCTGGGTGGTCACGATGCCGATGTAGCCGTCCGCCGCCCGCTCCACGCCGGGCAACGGCGTCATCCGCTCAGGATCGCGCGGACGCTCACCGCCCAGGCTGTCCCACACCGACATGACCGCGGTCATGGTGGCGAACAGCGCCTCGGCCGTCGATAGGTCGACGAAGTCGCCGACGCCCTGGGTCGCGCTGCGCCGCGCCGCGGCCAGAGCGGCCACGGCCGCATAGCTGCCCGAGATCCAGCCGCCCAGCTCGCCGGCCGCCCACAGCGGACTCCGCTCTGCGAGGCCGTGCTGGCTGGCGACCCCGGCGTACGCCTGCAGCGTGAAGTCCGTGGCGGGCCGTTCCGGACCGGTGCCCAGCCCGAACGGCCGCAGGCACACCAGCACCAGGGTGGGATGGGTCCGGCGCAGCCGGGTCCGCGCGTCGTCGTCCAGCCGGCCGTCGTCGATGAGCACCTGCACACCGGCCAGCTGCCCCTCCAGGACGTCGACCGTGGCCGGAGCGGGTCCGCGGGCCTGGCCGCGACGGAGGAAGGCGTCGAGGCCGGCTGGCTTGGCCAGCGGTGGGCCCAGGTGGGTCACCCGGGCGCCGGCGTCGTGGAGCAGCCGGGCGCAGTACGCCGCGCCGAGCCCCTCCGACAGGTCGACCACTCGCAGCCAGCCCAGGCTGCTCCGGCACGACGAGGTCGGCATCGTGACAGCTCCTTCCGCGGCATCGGTACGGCCACGCCACCCTCGCGACAGCACCGGGACGACGGCAGGGCCCCCGGGCCCCCGCGGCGGGGGCCCGGGGGACCCGCGACGGTCGTGATACCCATCACGCAGGGTGTGGGCACCCCACCACCGCGAGGAGATCTCCGATGACCCAGGCCGCCGACCGATCCGTCGAGCTCGAGGAGCGCGAGGAGCGCGTGCGCGCCGTCCGCCAGGCGACGCAGGACGTCGTCCGGCAGTACGACCGGAGCTACATCCGCGCCTGCGTCGCCGAGGACCGGGCGCCGACCGAGCTCGTCGCGGCGATGGCCGCCGCGGGCCTGCTCGGCATCGGCGTCCCCGAGGAGCACGGTGGCTCGGGCGGTGGGCTGAGCGAGGAGATCGCGATGCTGGAGACCCTCGGCCTCGCAGGTGTGCCGCCGACCTTCTTCGTCGCGACGTCGTTCACCCGGGTCCCAGTGCTGAAGTACGGCACCGAGGAGCAGATCCGGCGGTTCGTCGTGCCTACCGTCACCGGCGAGGACCTGCCGTGCATGGGGATGACCGAGCCGGACGCCGGGACCAACAGCTTCACGATGCGCACCTCGGCCCGACGCGACGGCGACGCCTGGGTGATCAAGGGCCAGAAGGCGTTCATCTCCGGCGCCGACCGGGCGGCCCGGATGCTGCTTGTCGCGCGCACGTCGCCATACGATCCGCAGGCGCCCGCGCAGGGGATGTCGCTGTTCGTCCTCGACATGGACACCCCGGGCATCACGCTGACCCGACAGTCGATCCGGGCCGCGCTCCCCCACCACCAGTCGCAGGTGTTCTTCGACGACGTGCGGGTGCCGGCCGAGGCGCTGATCGGCGAGGCGGGCAAGGGGGCGTCGTACTTGTTCGACGCGCTCAACCCCGAGCGGATCGCCTCCGCCATCTGCTCCTACAGCTTCGGCATCTTCGCGCTGGAGAAGGGCATCGCCTATGCGAAGGAGCGGGCCCCGTTCGGCAGCCCGATCGGCTCCTACCAGGGTGTCGCCCACCCGATGGCGCGCGCCAAGATCAAGCTCGAGGCCACCCGGCTGATGATCTACAGCGCCGCCGAGCAGTTCGAAGCCGGCCTCCCCGCCGGTCAGATCTCGAACATGGCCTACTACATGTCGAGCGACTCCGCGTTCGAGGCCGTCGACGCCGCCGTCCAGGCGCACGGCGGGTACGCCTTCGACGAGGAGTTCGACCTGATGAACCTGTACGAGACGATCCGACTGCAGAAGATCGCGCCCATCAACCAGCAGATGATCCTGAACTACGTCAGCGAGAAGGTCCTCGGACTTCCCAAGTCGTACTGAGCCTCGAGGAGAGGACCGACCATGACCGACGCACCCGTGAGCCGAGGACCCCTCGACGGCATCCGTGTCGTCGACCTGACCTCAGTGATGATGGGCCCGATGGCGACCCAGATCTTCGGGGACCTCGGGGCCGACGTGATCTCGATCGAGGCCGCCGGAGGCGATGTCATCCGCTTCCTCGGCACCCCCGTGCACCCGCATCTGTGCGGGACGTCGCTGAACGTGCTGCGCAACAAGCTCAATGTCGCCCTGGACCTCAAGCGCGACGAGGGCCGCGCCGCACTGCTGCGCATCGTCGAGACCGCCGACGTGTTCGTCACGAACCTCCGCCCGAGCTCACGCGCACGCCTCGGCCTGACCTACGAGGACCTCCGCGCGGTCCGGCCCGACATCGTCTACTGCCACGCCCAGGGCTGGCCGACCGACTCCCCCATGGCCGAGGCGCCGGCGTACGACGACGTGATCCAGGCCGCCTCCGGCCTGGTCGACCTGTACGTGCGCCGCGGCGGTCGGCCGGCGAGCGTGCCGATGGCCGTCGGCGACGAGGTCAGCGGCCTGACCATCGCGTACGCCGTCCTCGCCGCCCTGTTCCACCGGCTGCGCACCGGCGAAGGCCAGTCCGTCGAGGTTCCGATGCGCGACGCCATGGCGGCCTTCGTGCTCGCGATGCACGGGTTCGACGCGGTCCCACAGCCCCCGGTCGGCCCGGCTGGCTACCCCCGCGTCCTCAACACGCAGCGCGCCCCCTTCGCGACCGCCGACGGATACCTCCAGATCGTCCTCTACACGAAGGCCGACTGGGCCGCGATGCTGCACGAGGCCGGCCGGCCCGACGCCGACACCGATCCCCGGATCCTCACTCCCCAGGCCCGCAACGAGAACTACGACGAGCTCTACCGACTCCTGACCGAGGTCGTCCGCACCCGCTCCACCGCAGAGTGGGTCGCCTGGTGCACCGCCCGCGGCATCGCCTGCGCCCCCGTCGCGAGCCTGGAGGACCTCCTCAGCGAGATGCCGGTCGTCGACCACCCGATCGCCGGCAGCTACCGCCACATCCCCCTGCCCGCCCGGTTCTCCCGCACCCCCGCCGTCCTGCGCCGCCCCGCGCCCACGATCGGCCAGCACAACGCGGAGGTCCTCGCCTCCGTCGGTTACACCGACGACGAGATCGCCGAGTTCGCCGCGTCTGGCGCGCTGCTGGACGAGCCCCGTCCGCCCAAGTAGCGCAGATGTCCGTCACTGCGGATCCGATTGAGACCGCAACTTCCCCGACCGTCGCCGGCGACCTGGAGAGCCTTGCCGCCGACCTGCTTCACGCCAGTCACCGCTTCGGCTGCTTTGCGGCCCACCACAGCGACCCGTCATTCCCAGCGGGTCGGATGCGCTTTCTTGCGCTTCTCGACGACGTCGGCATGGTGTCGATCAGTCATCTGGCGCGCCTCGACCGCACCAGCCAGCCGGCCATGACCGAGGCCGTACGCCGGATGGCTGAGGACGGATGGGCGGCGCGCGCACGAGATCCATGGGACGGAAGGCAGGTCAACGTGTCCATAACTGCCCGCGGCCGGGAGGTGCTCGCCACACGTCGTGCACACGTGGCTCGGAGCATGGCCGAGGACCTGCACCGTCTCGACGAGGCTACGCGCCAACAACTGGCGGCCGCTGCCGTTGTCCTCCTCGAGATCACTGACGGCGGCGAATCGCGACGGTGACTCGCGCGTGAAGAAACAACCTCACGCACCACCCCGACGTTTTGTGTCTCGAAGAGGCATGTCCTCCCGAGATCCGCTTGGCGCACAGCGACGCAGGTCGTCTGACAACACGCACGAGGGCCTCAACGCCTCGGTATCGAAGATCTCGCGCGAATAAGACAGCCGGATGAACGCAGTTCTCATCACGACGGCGGCGCGAGAGGACCATGCCGGCGAGGCACTGCACGAGCGCTACCCTTCGACCGCGGCCGTCGACGCCTCGGCGCCGTCATGATGGGAGTCCTGCGCCTCGCAGAGTCGGAGAGCCTCGAGCGAGGCGTCTCCCGGTCGAGGAGACGATGCGACTCCTGGGGCGACTGGACGATCTCGTCCCCATCGCCGACCGACCGACGCCGAACTCGGTGAGCTTGACCCGGGCTACGACAGTAGATGCCGGGCGATGACGTTGCGCTGGATCTCGTTGGCGCCCTCACCGATCTCCAGGATCTTGGCGTCGCTGTAGAACCGCGAGATCCGGGACTCGAGCATGTAGCCGTAGCCGCCGTGGATCTGCACGCTCGCACTCGCTGCGCGGTTCGCGACCTCCGAGGCGTAGAGCTTGGCCTTGGCCGCTGCTTCGCCGTAGGGGAGACCCTCATCGGCGAGCCAGGCAGCCCGGTAGACGAGCATGCGGGCGGCGTCGACCTCGGTCGACATGTCGGCGATCTTGTGCTGGATCGCTTGGAAGGCGGACAGCGGCTTTCCGAACTGCTGACGCGAGGTGGCGTGCTCCACGGCCATCTCGAGAGCAGCACGGGCCAGCGACAGGCTCAGCGCGGCGACGCTGATCCGGCCCGGGTCAAGCACCTCCAGGAACTGACGCAGACCCCTGCCCTCCTCGCCGATCAGGTGGTCATCCGGGACGAAGCAGTCCTGGAAGACCAGCTCACGGGTGTCCGAGGCATTCCAGCCGAGCTTGCGCAGGTTGCCCCCGAGGGTGAACCCGTCGTAGCCGGCTGGCACAAAGAAGGTGCCGAAGCGACGGCCACCGTCGTCCTCCCCGGTCACGGCCAGCAGCGAGACCCCCAGCGACATCTCGGTGCCGGCGTTGGTAATGAACATCTTCGTGCCGTTGATCAGCCAGCCGCCGTCGACCTTGCGGGCAGTCGTCCGGATCGATGCGGCGTCCGAGCCGGCGAAGGGCTCGGTCAGCCCGAAGGCGCCGATGTTCGTCCCTTCGGCCAAGGGCCGCAGCCAGCGCTCCTTCTGCTCGTCGGTGCCGAAGCGCGCCAGCGGCAGCGAGGCGATCGTCGAGTGGGCGTTCCAGGCCGAGGCGACCGACTGGTCCGCGTTGCCGATCTCCTCCATGGCCGCGACGTAGGCGACGAAGCCGGCATCGGCGCCGCCGTACTCCTCGGGCATCAGCAGGCCCATCAGGCCGAGCCTGCCCATGGCCCGGAAGAGGTCGGCCGGGAAGTGCTTGCGCTCGGACCACTCGGCGGCGTTCGGCGCGATCTCCTTGGCCGCGAACTCCCGGCACAGCCCCTGGAGGTCCGTCGCGGTCTCGGTCAGTGCGAAGTCCATGTCAGCGTTCCTCCAAAGAGATGAGCACCTTGAGGTAGTCGTCGCGGTGCTGGTTCATGTCGTCGATCACGCCGGCCGCCTCGTCGAGCGGTACGACGTGCGAGATCAGCGGCTCGACGTCCATCCGCCCCTGGGCCATCAGGGCCAGCACCCGCTCGATCTCGAAGTTGTAGCCGAGGCAACCGCGGATCGTGCGCTCGAACAGCACGACCTGCCGCAGGTTGACCGAGATGTCGTTGTCGCTGATGCCGGCGAGCGCGACCGTGCCACCGCGTCGCACCGCGGTGACGGCGAGCTCGTACTGATCGGCACGCCCGGTCGCCTCCACGACGACGTCGGGGCCGATCCGGCCCGTGGCCACGAACGCGGCACGGCGCACGTCGCTCGTCGCCGGGTCGAGCGCCTCGGTCGCGCCGATCGCCAGTGCGATCTCGCGCCGTCGGGCGGTGGGCTCGCTCACCATGATGTGGGCGGCGCCGGCCGCGCGCGCGGCCAGCACGACGGCGAGGCCGATCGGTCCGGCACCGAGGACCAGGACCGTGTCGCCAGCGCGGACGCCGGCGCGGGTGATCGCGTGCAGCCCCACCGCGAGCGGCTCGGCCATGGCCGCGGCCCGGTCACTCACCGCGTCGGGGACCGGGATCACGTTGGCACGAGGTACGACGACCGCGTCCGCGAACGCCCCATCGGCGGCCAGTCCGATGGATCCTCCCGAAGCGCAGATGTGGTAGTCGCCGCGGAGACACCAGTAGCACGTACCGCAGCGCAGACACGGGTCGACGGTCACGCGCTGCCCGACCGCGAGGTCGTCGACGGCGGCGCCGATCGCCCGGACGCGGCCGACGAACTCGTGCCCCAGCGTGACCGGCGGCTCGCTGCCCGACAGCGGGTGCGGCGCCAGCCGGATCATGTTGGGCCCGTGTGCGACCTCGTGGAGGTCGGTGCCGCACACCCCGGCCATCGTGACGTCGATCAGGACGTGGTCGTCGGCCGTCACGGCCGGGGCATCGACGTCCTCGAGCCGCAGGTCGGCTCGGCCGTGCCAGCGCAGAGCTCTCACAGGATCTCCCTTTCTTTGTACCGCACGGTACATGATTCAGGAGGTGCCTGCCTACCCCTCCACGACATCGGCTCGGGACACCCGGGGAACGCCGAGGAGGGCAGCGGCACGAGGCCGGGACAGCGCGACTCGCCCCGCAACCCCGCACGATGTCAGCCGGCGGACGCGCCGCCAGAGGCTCAGAACTGGAAGAGCTGCGGCTGCTCGTCGACGAGCGCCGCGGCGGCCTTCTCGATGTCGTCCAGGGAGTCGACGAGCCCGAACCCTCGGAGCAGGGTCGCGCAGTACTCGGCCGACAGCCGGTCCGGCGACCATCGACGCGTCGACCCGATCCACTGGTAGGTGTAGTTGTGCATGTTCAGGAACTGGAGCATGAGCAGGTCGGCGTCGATGTCCGCCGCCGCCTCTTCGGCCGCTTCGGCGATCAGCTTGCGCACGACGTTCTCGAACTCGTGGCGCTGGGCGACGATGCGCTTGCGGTGCTCCGTGCCCAGCTGCCGGTAGTCGTGCTCGTAGACCCAGATGTGGTCGGTGCGCTGCTCGATGATCTCCAGCATCCCGCGAGACACCAGGCGCAGCTTGAGCACGGCCGGCACGTCCAGGGCGTCGATCGTCCGCGCGGAGTGGAGCAGGGGCTGCAGCACGCGGTTCTGGATCTCGACGAGGAGGTTCTCCTTCGAACCGATGTAGTAGTAGAGGTTGCCCTTGCCCACACCCACCTCGGCGCACAGCTCTGCCGTTCCCGTCGCCGCGTAGCCCTGGACGGCGAACAGCCGCGCCGCAGCGTCGATGATCGACTGCCGGCGGACCTCGTACTGCGGTCCGTGGCCGGGAGGGCGCGGCATGGGGCTCCTTCACTCAGGACGACGGCGGTGTGATCCTCTCACGTGAACTCGGCATGCCCGGGACCGTCGCGGAGGAACGACTCCATGCCGCGTCGCTTGTCCTCGGTGGCGAAGAGCCCCGCGATGGTGGCGCGCTCGAGGGCGAGACCGGGCTCGAGCGGGGGCTCGGCCGCGTCGACGAGCTGCTTGATCGCCCGTACGGCGTGCCGCGGACCGCGCGCGAAGGCCTCGGCCAGTTCGGTCGCCCGGGCCAACGCACGGTCGGCATCCTCGACGACCTCGTCGACGATCCCGAGCCCGAACGCCTCCTCGACCCCGACGGTGCGGCCGGACAGGATCAGCTCCTTCGCCCGGCTGCGACCCACCAGCCGGGTCAGGCGCTGCGTGCCGCCCGAGCCCGGCACGATTCCGAGCTGCACCTCGGGCAGCCCGACCTTCGCGCCCGCCGCCGCCACGCGGTAGTCGGCGCAGAGCGCCAGCTCGAGACCACCACCGAGCGCGTAGCCCGTCACTGCGGCGACGACGGGGACGGGCAGCGCGGCGACCGAGGTGAAGGAGGCCTGGAGCAGGGCGTTCCAGCCCGATATCTCCTCGAACCCCATGGCCCGCAGGTGCGCGATGTCGGCGCCGGCCGCGAAGTGCCGGCCACCGTGCCACACGACCGCGCGCAGGTCGTCGTCCGCGGTCGCGTCGGCCGTCCACCGCAGGATCTCCTGCGCGGCCGAACGGTCGAAGGCGTTCACCGGTGGGCGGTCCATCCGGACGACGGCGACCGGTCCGCGCCGTTCGACGGACAGGAAGCCCGACGTCGTCACGTCGCACCGCCCGCGACGGGCGGGAACGCGCTGGTCACCGCGGCCAGCACGGCGAGGCGCATCTCGTCCGGCACGCTGTCGGCGAACCGGACGGACGCGGCCAGCTCGGCGGCGGCACCGATCGCGTGGAGCCCGCTGCCTCCCGAGCGCACCACGGCAACCGCACGAGGCGCGCCGAGGGTGACCGCGACCAGGCCACCGTCGAGGCCCAGGGCACCGTCGACACCGGGAATCGCCGTGAGGTCGTGGATGACCAGTGCGCAGTCCTGGTCCTCGGCTCCGGGCGGGTCCGCGAGACGACGCACCAGTCCGTCCGACGAGTACGACGCGGGGTCGACGAGCACCGTCCGTACCGGACCGGCAGCGCCGTGACGCACGTACCGAAGCGCCGCACCACTCCCGTGGGCGCGCCAGGCGACGACGAAGGCGTGCGTCGCCGCAGCGCCCAGTGCCGAGAGCTGTCCGATCGGCGCCTGCAGCGCGGCCCGCAGCACCCCGCCGTCGGCGCTAGGCGCCGAGCCGGTCGGCGCTGCGCCGGCCGACGCGGGGGCGGTCGGCGCGGGGGCGGCGGCGATCACGTCGGCCAGGCGCAGGTGATCACGCCGCAGACCGGTCGCGACCTGCTCCAGGCTCATCCCCCGCTGGCGTGCGTGCGCCCGGGCCGCCGGGGTGGCGAACGGCCGGTGGTCGTCAGGCGAGCGCTGCGGGGGCGGCGCCGGCTGTGCCGACGAGAGCCGCGCGATCGTGGCGCCGTACGCGACCGGGGCGCTCATGTCTCCACCACACGGCGCAGGGCGTCCGCGATCGATGAGTCGTCCGGCAGCCAGAGCTTCTCGAGGACCGGCGAGTACGGCGCCGGCATGGCCGGTGGCGTGACCCGCACGACCGGCGCATCCAGGTGCCAGAAGCCGTCACCTCCTGCGAGGGCCGCCAGCTCGGCACCGACGCCGAAGTCCTGCACCGCCTCGTGCGCGACGACGAGGCGGTGGGTCTTGGCGAGCGAGGCGAGCACGGTCTCGCGGTCGAGCGGGACGATCGTGCGCAGGTCGATGACCTCCACGGAGATCCCGTCGGCGGCGACCGCCTCGGCGGCACGCAGTGCCGTCGTCAGCATGCGCGAGTAGCTGACGAGAGTGACGTCAGCCCCCTCCCGCACCACCTTCGCCTTGCCGAGCGGCACCAGGTGGTCGGCGGCCGGCCGGGGCCCCTTCATCCCGTACTGGAGCCGGTTCTCGATGAAGACGACGGGGTTGGGGTCCTGGATCGCCGCACGCAGCAGCCCGTAGGTGTCGGCCGGGTTGGACGGCATGACGACCGTGAGCCCCGGGACGTGCGCCAGCAGCGCCTCCAGGCTCTGCGAGTGCTGGCTTCCCGATGACCGGCCGGCGCCGATCTGGGTACGCACCACGAGCGACATGCTCGTGCGGCCACCGGTCATGAACCGGAGCTTCGCGGCCTGGTTCAGCAGCTGGTCGAGGCAGACGCCGATGAAGTCCATGTACATGATCTCGACGACCGGCTTCATCCCGGCCATCGCGGAGCCGACCGCAGCGCCCAGGATCGCGGTCTCCGAGATGGGTGTGTCCCGCACCCGGTCGGGGAACTCGCTGCCGAGGTCGCGCAGCACACCGAAGACGTTGCCCGTCGCGACGTCGATGCCCGCGACGTACACACTCGGGTCGGCCGCCATCTCGTGCGCGACCGCCTCCTTGATCGCGTTGAGCGTCTTGAACTGTGCCGCCTCCGTGGACACCTCCGTCTCCGCGACCGGCTCCCGCGGTGTGCCGACGAAGTCGAGCAGCGACTCAGGAGCGGGCCACGGCGACGAGCGGGCGAACTCGATGCCGTCGACGATCTCGGCCTCGATCTCGACGTCGACCTCGTCGATCGTCGCCTGGGGTACGCCGGCGGCGAGCATCCGGGTCCGGTGCACCACGAGCGGGTCCCGGGCCTTCCACTCCTCGACCTCGTCCTTGGGCCGGTAGCGCTCCGGGTCTCCCTCGTAGTGCCCATGCCAGCGGTAGGTCTCCGCCTCCACGATGACCGGCCCGTGACCGCCCCGGATCTGCTCGACCAGGCCGCCCATCAGCCCGGCGACCGCGACCACGTCGTTGCCGTCGACCGCGACGAAGGGCACGCCGTACCCGGCCGCGCGCTCCTCGAGCGAGGCGGCATGCTGGGCGGTCGCCGGGGAGAACTCCGCGTAGTGGTTGTTTTCGCAGAAGAAGATCACCGGGAGGTTCCAGACCGCGGCGAGGTTCACCGCCTCGTGGAACATGCCCTGCGCGACGGCACCGTCGCCGAAGAAGGCGACGGTCACCTGGTCGCGGTCTCGCAGCGCGCTGGCCGTGGCGA
>JASLDK010000387.1 GCA_030145945.1 Nocardioides sp. | reverse complement strand
CCACGTCGTCGGAATGGATCATCCGCGGCTCGACCGCCGCGACCTGCTCGACGTTGGCCAGCAACGCGCGGTGGGTCAGCATCGCGGCACGCGGGCGTCCCGACGTACCGCTCGTGTAGAGGAGGACCGCCAACTTCTCGGGATCGGGCAGCGGCGGCACCGGCACGACTGTCTCGGCTCGCAGGTCGTCGTACGCCGTCTCTCCGGCGCCGGGTTCCGTGGCGACCGTGACGACGCGGGGCACTGGCCGGCCCTCGTCACGGGCAGCGGCCATGACCTCGGTGCGGCCGAGCGCTTCCCGGAGGGTCTCGAGTGTGAGGGTGTCGGCGACGACCATCCGGGCGCCGCTGTCGACGAGCATCGCGGCCAACTCGATGGCCGTCGAGCCCGGATTGACGGGTACGGCGACCGCCTGGGCGCGCAGCACGGCGAGATAGGTCGTCACGAACTCGAGCCGGTTGCCCATCGCCAGCAGCACCCGGTGCCCGGCGACGATGCCCTGATGGCCGAGGCCGGTGGCCACACGAGCGACCTCGTCCTCGAGCCCTGACCACGTGAGACCACGTCCACCGGCCTCGACGATCGCAAGCCGATCAGGGTGATCGGCCGCGGCGGAGGCGACCAGGGCCGAGACGTCGGGCGAGTTGTCCGGCAACGACATGGAGGGATCCTACGCGCGGCATTCCCGGCCGGGAACGCCACTAGGCTGGGCACATGGTGCCGCCCGCTGACCGTCCCCGTCGGCTCAACCTGCAACAGCGTTCGAGGCTGGCGGGAGAGGCGGCGGCCGCAGCCGCCGAGGTGGAGACAGCGCTGACGCACCCGACGGACCCGCGGGCCGCGGCCTTCTTCGACGTGGACAACACCGTCATGCAGGGTGCGAGCATCTTCCACCTCGCTCGCGGGCTCTACCGCCGCAAGTTCTTCACGACCCGCGACATCCTCGGGGCGGCGTACAAGCAGGCGTACTTCCGGTTCGTGGGGGTCGAGGACCCCGAGCACGTCGCCGAGGCCCGCAACTCGGCGCTGGCGTTCATCGCGGGGCACACGGTCCAGGAGATCGAGGAGGTCGGCGAGGAGATCTTCGACGAGGCGATGGCGCACCGGATCTGGCCGGGCACCCGCGCGCTCGCGCAGATGCACCTCGACCAGGGTCAGCGGGTCTGGTTGGTGACGGCCGCGCCGATCGAGATCGCGAGCCTGATCGCCCGTCGTCTCGGTCTGACCGGCGCGCTGGGCACGGTGGCCGAGCACGTCGACGGCGTCTACACCGGCCAGTTGGTCGGCGACATGCTGCACGGTCCGGCCAAGGCGATCGCCGTGACGGCGCTCGCCGAGCGCGAGGGTCTCGACCTGTCGCTCTGCTCGGCCTACAGCGACTCCTCCAACGACCTGCCGATGCTCAGCCTCGTCGGCGACCCGTGTGCGATCAATCCGGATGCCAAGCTGCGCGCCCACGCCCGGGCCCACGGCTGGCGGATCCGTGACTATCGCACCGGACGCAAGGCTGCCCGGGCCGGTCTCATCGCCTGTTCGGCTGCCACCGGAGCGACCGTCGCCGGCGCCGTCGTACGACGTCAACTGCGACGCCACGGCAGCTGACCGCTTGGCCGTCGGGGACGCTGGTCATTCCGGGTGACCGCAAGTGTGATCGAACGGTCTCCACGAACTTGTGGCTTCTGGTATCGCGGCGGCTCGATCCCCCGTAGGATCGCCCCGGGGCACGAGGGAGGGACCCAGCATGACCTGGCAGAGCACAGACCTGTCGCGAGGGCTTGAGGCCCTGCGCGCTGCAGTGCTTGCTGCCCTCACCCCGGACCTTGTTCCCGCCCTGGCTGGAGGCCCCGCCCCCCGCAAGGGGTACGCCGACCGCTGGCTGTTCAGCGAGGCGCACGCCGAGTCCCCGACCGACATCGGCCCTGACGGCTTCCCGCGCGACGGCTCCAGCACCTTCGGCGACTCCACGCTGGCCGCGTCCTCCGAGGACTCCCCCGAGGCTCGCGAGCGGCTGATCGCGCTGGTCGAACTTGCCCGGGGCGGCGACGCGGAGGCGTTCGGTCAGCTCTACGACCACTACCAGGCCTCGGTCTACCGCTTCCTCTACTACCGCACCCGGTCGGTGGTCGTCGCCGAGGACCTCACCTCGGAGACCTTCTTCCGGGCCTTGCGCAACATGTCCTCCTTCCGCTGGCAGGGCAAGGACTTCGGCGCCTGGCTGATGACGATCGCGCGCAACCTCGCGACCGACCACTTCAAGGCCGGGCGGACCCGTCTCGAGCTGACGACCGAGGACATGGGTCAGCACGACGACGCGACCGAGGGCCCGGAGAACGCCGTGCTCGCGAGCCTGACCAACGAGATCCTCCTCGAGGCGCTCACCAAGCTGCCCAACGAGCAGCGCGACTGCCTGATCATGCGCTTCCTGCAGGGCATGAGCATCGCCGAGACGGCAGCCGCCCTGGGGCGCAGTGACGGCGCGATCAAGCAGCTCCAGCTGCGGGGCGTGCGCAATCTCGCCAAGCTGATGCCGGAGGGCATCCGATGATCAGGACGCCCCGGGCAGGCATGGCCCGAATTGACCATGGCGCAATAGTCGCTCGCCCCGTAACCGGCCTGCACCGCGAGTCGTTGACCAGTCGAGAGAACAGAAGTGTCCGGGCCATCGGGGGCCGGGCCAGCTCGACACGAGGACGGTCGTTGTGATGCGCGGGAATGCCTGGTCGCGTGGCGCCGAGGAGTTCGACGCCCTGGTCTCCGGTGACGCCGGGGACGGCGACGCGCACGCCGAGCTGCTCGAGCTCGTGTCCGCGCTGCGCGCTGTCCCGCCGGTGTCCGCACGCCCCGAGTTCGTGCACGCCCTGCGCACGCAGCTCGTGGCTGCCGCCGAGCGCGAGCCCGCCCGCGCCGACGACGCCCTGGCCGCTCGTCTCACCCCGCGCCAGCGCCGAGGCTCCCGTGAGCGTCGCCTGGCTGCCGTCGTCGGTGGCTTCGCTGTCGTTTCCGCGACCGGCTCCATGGCGATGGCCTCGCAGGACGCCCTGCCCGGCGACGTCCTCTACCCCGTCAAGAGGGCCCTCGAGAACGCCCAGACCAACCTGCAGTCCGACAATGCCTCCAAGGCGCGCTCCCTGATCACGCACGCGAAGGCCCGCCTCGCCGAGGCCGAGCGCCTCACCGCGCGCGGCGCTCCCGCCGACGACGTCTCAGCTGCGCTGCAGGACTTCTCCGACCAGGCCGGCAAGGCCTCCGACGCCGTCCTCGACGACTACGCCACCACGGGCGACACGAAGTCCATCGCCGACCTGCGCAGCTTCGCCGCCGACAGCATGGCTGCCCTGAGCGGACTCGGCAACCTGATCCCCGCCGACAGCCGGTCGATCCTGATCACCGCGACGCAGACGGTCAGGCAGATCGACGTCACCGCGTGGGACGCGTGCCCGAGCTGCCCCGGCGGCGCCATCGCCGAGCTCCCCGACCTGGCGGCGCTCCCCCTGTCGGCGATCCTGAGCGGCACCAGCGTCGCCTCGGTGACCGACACGAAGCCGCTGGTGACCAAGGAGCCGAAGAAGACGGCTCCGACCCAAGCACCGACCGACAACGTGCCCCCGCCGCCGATCGTCGACCCCGCTGTTCCGCCGGCGACCGACCCGATCGACACGACCAAGAAGGCGACGAAGGAAGCCGGCAAGACCGTCGGCAAGACGCTCGACGACGTCGCCAGGGGCCTGACCGGAACGGTCACCGGAGAACAGCCGACCAACA
The DNA here is from genome assembly GCA_030145945.1 of Nocardioides sp. Taxonomy (GTDB): domain Bacteria; phylum Actinomycetota; class Actinomycetes; order Propionibacteriales; family Nocardioidaceae; genus Nocardioides. Next base: position 435 of record JASLDK010000387.1, on the reverse strand, counting down.
CCACGACGACCGGCCCCCTCGGCACCCTGGTCGACGGCGTGCTGGGCACGCTCGGCGGCCTGCTCGGCACGACCAAGTAGGTCGTCGTACCTGACGATTCTGTCGTCCATCGCGTCGCCTGACGACAAGTTCGTCAGGTACGACGACGGGCAGCGTCAGCGGAAGACGGACTCGCGCTGCTTGAGCAGGCTGTAGAGCGTCTGCTGGATGGTCTCGCGGACCTGGTCGGTGACGTTGAAGACCAGCATGGGGTCCTCGGCCGCGCCGGCGTCGTATTCGTCGGTCCGGATCGGCTCGCCGAACTCCAGCAGCCACTTCGACGGTAACGGGACCAGGCCGAGCGGGCCGAGCCACGGGAAGAGCGGCGTGATCGGCAGGTAGGGGACGCCGAGGAGCCGCGCCAGGGCCGGCAGGTCGCCGATCTTCGGATAGATC
>JASLDK010000384.1 GCA_030145945.1 Nocardioides sp. | reverse complement strand
CTGGCACGGAACCTCCATCCGGACCGTGGTCGGCCCACCTGGTGGACTGTCGACAGTCAGCGTGCCGTCGAAGGCGGCGAGCCGGCGCGCGACCCCCGCGAGCCCGGAACCGGCGCGGTCCCGGCCCCTGGACCGGCTCACCGAGCGGGAGCGGGAGGTGCTCACCCTGATGGGCGAAGGGCGCACCAACGCGGCGATCGCGGCGCGGATGGTGGTCACCGAGAAGGCCGTCGGCAAGCACATCAACAACATCTTCACCAAGCTCGACCTGCCCCAGGCCGCCGACGACAACCGGCGGGTGCTGGCGGTGCTGGCCTGGCTGGACGGGCGCTGATTCCGCCCATCTGGCCGAGGCTAGGGTGTCGACGTGAGCGACCTGACCGTCATCGTCCTTGCCGCCGGCGGCGGCACCCGCATGAAGTCGAAGACCCCCAAGGTGCTGCACAGCATCGGGGGCCGCAGCATGATCGGTCACGTGCTCGCGGCCGTCCGCGTGCTCGAACCGGCGCGGGTCGTCACCGTCATCGGCCACCAGCGCGAGCTCGTCGGCCCCCACGTCAGCGACGTGCATCCGGGGTCGGTGCTGGCCGTCCAGGAGGAGCAGCTCGGCACCGGTCACGCTGTTCGGATCGCCCTCGAGGCGCTCGCCGACCCGCCGCGGGAGGGCGTCGTCCTGATCGCGTACGGCGACACGCCGCTGCTCGAGGGCGCGACCCTGCAGGCGTTCACCGATGCCCATCGCACCGCGGGTGCGGCGGTCAGCATCCTCAGCGGCGTCGTGGCGAAGCCGTTCGGTTACGGCCGGATCGTGCGCGACGCGGCCGGCGTCGTCCAGGCCATCGTCGAGGAGAAGGACGCCACCGACGAGCAGCGCGCCATCACCGAGATCAACTCGGGGATCCTCGCCTTCGACGCGGCCTTCCTCCTCGACAGCATCGGCCGGATCGGCAACGACAACGCCAACGGCGAGTTCTACCTCACCGACGCCATCGCCCTCGCCCGCGCCGACGGCCTCAGCGTCGCTGCCCACCCGGTCGACGACGCCCTGCAGACCGAGGGAGCCAACGACCGGGTCCAGCTCGCCGACCTCGGCCGTGAGATGAACCGCCGGATCGTCACCCGCTGGATGAAGGCCGGCGTCACCGTGATGGACCCGGCCACCACGTGGATCGACGCCGACGTCGTGCTCGCGACCGACGTCACGATCCTGCCCGGGACCCAACTCCTCGGCGCCACGACCGTCGCAGAGGACGCCGTCGTCGGCCCCGACACCACGCTGCAGGACTGCGAGATCGGCGAGGGCGCGCGCATCGTCCGCACCCATGGGCAGCTCGCCGTCATCGGTGCCGGTGCCACCGTCGGGCCGTTCGCCTATCTCCGGCCCGGGACCTTGCTCGGCGCTGACGGCAAGATCGGCACCTTCGTCGAGACCAAGAACGCCCAGATCGCCGACGGGGCCAAGGTCCCACACCTGTCCTACGTCGGCGACGCCGAGATCGGCGAAGGCACCAACATCGGCGCCGGCACGATCTTCGCCAACTACGACGGGGTCAACAAGCACCGCACCGTCGTCGGCAAGCAGGCCAGGACCGGCTCCAACAACACCTTCGTCGCGCCGGTCACGATCGGCGACGGCGCCTCGACCGGCGGCGGGACCGTCGTCCGACGCAATGTGCCGGCAGGTGCCCTCGCCGTCAGCGCCTCGCCCCAGCGCAACCTCGAAGGCTGGGTCCGCTCACACCGCGCCGGCACCGCACAGGCCGAGGCGGCAACCGATGCGGCGGCGGACGACGCCGAGTGACGAAGCCCTCGTCCGGTGAGTGACCAACGCGTGAACGCCGGTTGGGTCTTCAGCGGCCCAGGCGGCAGAATCGGAGCAGCACCTTCGTCGACTTGGGGAGCACGCACGTGAGCGGTCTGAAGCGGACGACCGAGAAGAACCTGATGGTCTTCTCCGGACGAGCACACCCGGATCTGGCCGACGAGGTCGCCCAGATCCTCGACCAGGAGCTCGTCCCCACCTCGGCGTACGAATTCGCCAACGGTGAGATCTACGTCCGCTACGAGGAGTCCGTCCGCGGCTGCGACGCGTTCGTGATCCAGAGCCACACCACTCCGATCAACGAGTGGATCATGGAACACCTGATCATGGTCGATGCGCTCAAGCGCGCCTCCGCCAAGCGGATCACCGTCGTGATGCCGTTCTGGGGCTACAGCCGCCAGGACAAGAAGCACCGCGGCCGCGAGCCGATCTCGGCCCGGCTGATGGCCGACCTGTTCAAGACCGCGGGCGCCGACCGGATCATCACCGTCGACCTGCACGCCGACCAGCTCCAGGGCTTCTTCGACGGACCCGTCGACCACCTGATGGCGCTGCCGATCCTCACCGACTACATCAAGGAGAAGTACGGCGACGGGCAGATGGGCGAGCTCGCCGTCGTCTCCCCGGACGCCGGCCGGATCAAGGTCGCCGAGCGTTGGGCCGCCCGCCTCGGCGGCGTACCCCTGGCGTTCATCCACAAGACCCGCCGCACCGACGTCGCCAACGAGGTCGTCGCCAACCGGGTCGTCGGCGACGTCAAGGGCCGCATGTGCGTGCTGACCGACGACATGATCGACACCGGCGGCACGATCGTGAAGGCCGCCGATGCCCTCATGGCCGAGGGCGCGGCCGGCGTCATCATCGCCGCCACCCACGCGATCCTCTCCGACCCCGCCGTCGACCGGCTCAAGAACTGCTCGGCCACCGAGGTCGTCATCACCAACACGCTCCCCGTCGCCCCCGAGAAGCAGTTCGACAAGCTCACCACGCTGTCGATCGCGCCGCTCGTGGCACGGGCCATCCGGGAAGTCTTCGAGGACGGGTCTGTCACCTCCATGTTCGACGGGCATGCGTAGGGCGTTGCGGACTACCGGTCGTCGAGGCCGCGGACGAAGGCGCCGAAGCCTGGCAGGGTGAAGCGCACCAGGCCGTGGCCGACCGGTTCGATCACGCCCTTGTCGATGAGGCGTTCGCGGGGAACGCTGATCTTGCGGGAGTCGACGCCCATCAACGCGGCGATCTCGGCGCGAGTGACGTTGCCGTCCCCTGCGTCGGCCATCGCTGTGAGGAAGCGCTGTTCCAACCGGGTCGCAGCGCCCCACCGGGCGCGGTGCATGGCGTCGAGTTGATCGCGGGCTGCGGGAAGACCGCGTTTGACGTGTGCCAGGGTCAGGCGGGTGCCCGATGCGGGCGAGGCAGCGTCCCACGTGGTGTTGCCCAACAGCTGCAGGAGATAGGGATAGCCCCGTGATTCGGTGACGACCGCGGCCAGTGCGCTCTCGGTCCAGGTCACGTTCTCGGCTGCTGCCGGGTCGACGAGGGCGGCCCGGGCATCTGGTTCCGAGAGGCGGTCGAGCGACACGAAGTTGCTGCGTTCGCCGAAGGTCGCGGCGCGGGTCAGTGCCTCCGGCGTGACCGGGAGGCCTGCGGTCACCGTCGCAAGAGGATTGTCGGATCGTTCGCCGTCGAGGTTCTGCAGTGCGTTGAGCAACACTGCCAGGTCGGCTGCGGAGGCGGTGTGGAGCTCATCGATGAGCAGCAGCAGTCCGGCACCCTTGTGGGAGCGCACCGACGAAGCAGCCTCGTGGAGCAAGGATTCGAGCCCGGCGATCGCAGCGGGTGGGGGTGCGGCCGACTCCTTGCGGGACACCTCTGCCTGGACCTTGGCGCCGGGCAGACCGACCTCGACCGTCAGCCGGTCCAGCTGCCCACGCCAGCGATGACCGGCCGCGCCGGTGGGAACGGCATCGGCGCGGTCGAGCGCTCGTTCGACGCTGTGGGCGATGGCTGACAGGAGTGGCTGGTCGCGAGAGCTGGCCACCCATGCGGTGACGAATCCGTTCTCGACGGCCCTTGCCTGGGCGGCCCGGAGCAGCGACGTCTTGCCGATCCCCCGGGGGGCGTGGAAGACCAGCAGTGGGCCGCCGAGTTCGCCGTACGCGATCACGGGAGCGAGCATCGTCTCGATGCGTCGCAGCTCCTCGACCCGGCCGGCGAGGATGCGGGGCAGCTGTCCCGGGGTGTAGGGATTGGTCTGCACGAGTGGTCCTCCAAACTTGATACTTCGTTATACTTCATCAAAGTATAAAAAGGTATCCCCCATGGCCGCGCCGGTTCCGGGAGACAGGCGGGGCTCGCAGGTGGCGATGCCCGTTGGCGATTTCGCTCCGTGCACCGACCGCGAGTAACCTCCTCAGGTTGCCTCGGCGAGGGAGCTCCCGCTTCTGTGACTCCGTGATCGACTGGGCCGGTCTGTCTTCATGACGCCGCGCGCCCCGCCGGTCACCGGGTGAGGGAAGCGCGGCGTTCGTCGTCTCCGGGCAACCGCCATCACCACGCGACGATCAGGAGAACCCCATGAGCAGCACCGAGAAGATCACGGCCGAGCTTCGCACCGAGTTCGGCAAGGGCGCGGCCCGCCGCATCCGCCGCGACAACAAGATCCCGGCCGTCGTCTACGGCCACGGCTCCGAGCCCATCCACGTGACCCTGCCGGGCCACGCCACGATGATGGCGATCAAGCACGGTGGCGCCAACGCGCTGCTCGACCTCGAGATCGACGGCACCTCGCAGCTCGCGCTGACCAAGGCCGTCCAGGTCGACCCGGTCCGCCGCGTGCTCGAGCACATCGACTTCGTGGCCGTGAAGCGTGGCGAGAAGGTCACCGTCGACGTCCCTGTGCTCGTCGTCGGCGACGCCGCGCCCGAGACCCTCGTCGTCACCGACAACGCGACCGTCCAGGTCGAGGCCGAGGCCACCCACATCCCCGAGCAGTTCGAGGTCGACGTGACCGGCGCCGAGGCCGGCACCCAGTTCCTCGCCAGCCAGATCGCCCTTCCCTCGGGCGTCTCGCTGCTGACCGACGCCGACACCCTGATCGTCAACGTCACTGCGGCCGCCGCCGCCGAGGAGCCCGAGGCTGCCGAGGGCGACGCCGCTGAGGCGCCCGCCGAGGCTGCTGAGGCCGGCGACAGCGAGTGATCCTCCCTCGGCTCAGGTGGTTCCTGGGCCGACTGATCTCCCCGGTGCGCGTGTTCGCACCGGGGAGTTCCGCTTCCCCGACCAGTTCCGAGACCGACTTCTGGAGCGATGACATGGCAGAGACCGATGTGTGGCTCGTCGTCGGTCTCGGCAACCCCGGTCCGTCGTACGCCGGGCACCGCCACAACATCGGCTATCTCGTCCTGGACGAGTTGGCCGGCCGGATGGGCAGCGGGTTCCGCGCCCACAAGACCGGCCGTGCGGACGTCGTCGAGGGCCGACTGGGGGCTCCCGGCGCCGCGGCTCCCCGCGTCGTCCTCGCGAAGTCTCGTTCCTACATGAACGAGTCCGGCGGACCGGTCAAGGCACTGGCGACCTTCTACAAGGTGCCCGCGGATCGGATCATCGCCATCCACGACGAGCTCGACATCGACTTCGGCACCCTGCGGATCAAGCTCGGTGGAGGCGACAACGGCCACAACGGGCTCAAGTCGATGCGTTCCTCGCTCGGGACGGGCGACTTCTACCGCGTCCGCGCCGGCATCGGCCGCCCGCCCGGCCGTCAGGAGGTCGCGGACTTCGTGCTCTCCAACTACGGCACCGTCGAGCGCAAGGAACTGCCCTTCCAGATCGACTCCGCGGCTGATGCGGTGGAGAGCCTGATCGCCGACGGCCTCACGAAGACCCAGCAGCGATTCAACTCTTGACGGCGCGAGCGTGTCGTCTGTCGTGCTCGCCACGCTGCCGCGCGATTCGGTCCTGCGCTTGCTCGGTAGGCTGACCGCGTGACTTTCGCGCCCGGAACGCCTGCCCCCGACGTCGTCGCCGACGACCACCTCTTCGCCGCCTGGCTCGCCGAGGAGGCCGGCCGGCGACTTCTCGGCGTCCGCTCCGAGGGTCTCGAGGGCAAGGAGCTCAAGGACGCCGGTGACCGCGCGGCTCACGTGCTGCTCATGGACCTGCTGGCGACGTACCGGCCCGACGACGCCGTCCTGTCTGAGGAGGCGCTCGAGAGCGCAGCTGACAAGGATGCCCGGCTCACGGCTGCCAAGGTATGGATCGTTGACCCGCTCGACGGGACCCGTGAGTTCTCCGAGCCCCCGCGTGACGACTGGGCCGTGCATGTCGCGCTCTGGCAGGACGGCGAACTCGTCGCCGGCGCTGTCGCGCAGCCCGTGCTGGGGGAGACCTTCAACACCGGCACCCCGCCCGTGGTCCCGGCCCGTACGTCGCAGCGCCCCCGCATCGCCGTCTCTCGCACTCGTCCGCCGGCCTTCGTGCAGGCGCTGGCGGAGGAGCTGGACGCCGAGCTGGTGCCGATGGGATCGGCCGGAGTGAAGATGATGTCGGTGGTCCGCGACGTCGCGGACGCCTACGTCCATGCGGGTGGACAGTACGAATGGGACTCCGCCGCTCCTGTGGCGGTCGCCCGTGCTTCCGGACTCTTCACCTCGCGGGTCGATGGCAGTGAGCTCGTCTACAACCAGGCCGATGTCTACCTGCCCGACGTGATCGTGTGCCGCCCCGAGCTCGCCGAGCAGATCCTCGCCTTCATCGCCGAGCACGGGACGGACTGAAGCAGCCGGACATGCCCGAGACCGACCGGCCGAGAGGACCGCACATCGACTGGGCCGCCACCCTCGCGGGTGCCGGCGCGGCGGTCACGGTCGCGGTCCTGCTCTCGACCCTCGGCGCCGCCGGGACCCTGATCGGTGCAGCGCTGGGCAGCGTCACCGCGACCCTCAGCACGACGCTCTACAAGCACGGGATCGAATCGAGTCGCCGCAGGATGGCCGACGTCCAGGCCGTCGCGATGCAGCGCGTCAACCTCGCTGAGCAGAACGTACGACGCGCCGCCCGGCGCTCCGACCCGGCCGCGGCCGAGCGCGAGCTTGATCGCGCTCACCGCCACCTCGACGAGGCAGCTGAGGTCGAGCTCGACGAGACGCCTCCGGTCGCGACCGTCGCGGACCCGAGTCGTTGGACCGGGCTGCCGTGGAAGCGGATCGCCATCGCGGCCGCGACCGTGTTCGTGCTGTCGCTGATCGTGATCAGCGCGTTCGAGCTGATCGCCGGCAAGAGTGTGTCCACCATCACCGGCGGAACGCACGGCACCGACCGGACCTCGATCGGTGGGACCTTCGGTGGGGGAGGCGATGGAAGCAACGGCCAGAAGCAGAGCCCTGCTCCGACGCCCACTCCCACACCGCCGACGCCGACACCCGATCCCACCGTTGTCGACACGCCCACGCCCGCTCCGGGTGACGGCACTGATCCGGCGAGCCCGACTCCGACACCCGTCGCCACCGAGACCACGACGGTCACCGAGACCGTCACGCCCACGCCCACACCGACCCCTTCGGCAGGAGTGACCCCATGACGTCGTACGTCGCCCACACCACGATCGACTGCACCAACGCCTTCGACCTCTCCGAGTGGTGGAAGCCTGTCCTCGGCTACACCGACCTGCCCGACGACCCTAATGAGCCGGGACACGAGGAGTGCATGATCGTCGACCCCGACTCGGGCCACCGGCTGCTCTTCATCGAGGTCCCCGAGCGCAAGACGCTCAAGAACCGGCTGCACCTCGACCTGCGCCCGCGCAGCGGGACTCGGGACGAGGAAGTCGACCGGTTGCTGCTGGCTGGCGCCGTCCAGGTCGCCGACCACCGCGGGATCCACGGACCCGGCACGGGCTGGGTGATCCTCGCCGACCCCGAGGGCAACGAGTTCTGCATCCTGCGCTCCGACGAGGAGCTCGCGGACTCCTGACGCCGGACGGCCCCTGACGCAGGTCAGAACACGTTGAACGGGCGGAACTGCACCGAGATCCGCGGGCCCGCCGAAGCGACCTTGGGCACGGCGTGCTCCCACGTTCGCTGACAACTGCCGCCCATCACCACCAGGTCGCCGTGACCCATCTCCAC
>JASLDK010000354.1 GCA_030145945.1 Nocardioides sp. | reverse complement strand
TCGTCCGTGGCAGTCACCGTCGCCCGGAAGCGCACCGGGGCGCCGTACGCCGACGGGTTGGCTGTCGACGTCAGGGTGGTCGTCGTGGCCACGATCGCCGTACTGGCAATCACCGTGTGGTTCAACGGCTGGGAGTCGGAGGACTCGTAGTCGCTGTCACCCGCATAGGTCGCGGTGATCTCGTGGACGCCGGGGGTCAGGTCGTCGAGGTCGAGGGTGGCGACACTGCCCGCGCTCGCCACGGCCAGCGGAACTGCGCCGAGCAGCGTGCTGCCGTCGAAGAAGCGGACCGTGCCGGTGGGGGACCCGCTGCCCGGTGCGACGGCGGAGACCACGGCGGTGAACTGGACGTTCTCGTCCTGGACCGACGGCGAGGGCATGGCCTGGAGGGTGACCGCCGTGTCGGCCTTCGAGACGACGTGGGCGGACTGGTCCGAACCGGCTGCGTAGTTCGCGGAGCCGGCGTAGGTCGCCTTGATCGTGTGGTTGCCCGCACCGAGCGTCGAGAGCGCCGGGAACACGGCGACCCCGTTGGTGAGGGCCACCGGCGAGCCGACATTGGTGCCGTCGACGACCAACTGCACCCCACCGGTGGGAATGCCGCCGCCGGGTGCGACGACCGAGACGGTTGCCGTGTAGGTGAGCGGTTCGCCCGTGACGGTTGCACCCGTCGGTCCGTCGAGGGCGACGTTCACCGCGGCCTTCGAGACGCTGACGCCCTTGGGCGAAGCGGCGCTCGGACCGTAGACGTCATCGCCCAGGTAGGTGGCAATGATCTGGTGGTTGCCGACGGTGAGGTCGGTGACGGTCGCCGTGGCGTGGCCGGCGGAGTCGATACCGGCGCGAGCGACCTCGGTGCCGCTGACGGTGAACACGACATCGCCGGTGGGAGTGCCGGAGCCGGTGGTCACATCGGCGGTGAGGGTCACCGGCTGTCCGTAGGTCGCGCTGGAGGGTGCCGCGGACGACGAGGTGCTGGTCCCGAGCAGCGGCTCGCGGACGCGGAAGGTGACCGCGCTGGAGGTGCTGGCGGTGTGGTCTGCGGTGCCGTTGTAGATCGCGACGACCGAGTGGTAGCCGAGGTTGAGCGTCGACAGTGCGGCGCTCGTGGCCTGGCCGCCGGTGAGTGCAACGGGCGCACCGAAGTCGGAGCCGTCGACGCGGAACTGGACCGCCCCACCCGCGTTGCCGCCGTGCGACGGGGTGATCGTGGCGATGAACCGGACCGGGTCGCCGACGGTCACGACACCCGGGTCGGCGATGACGGTGGTGGTGGTCGCGATCGTGTTCACCGTGAAGGCGGAGCTGGCCGAGGCCGGCTCGTGGGTGGCGTCACCGGCGTACGACGCCGTGACGTTCGCGTTGCGTGCCGGCCCCGCGACACTGATCTGGGTCTCGGCGACGCCCGCGGCGTTCGTCGTCGCGGTGACCGTGGCACCGCCGGAGAGCGCGAAGGCGACCGTGCGGCCGGCGACGTTGTCACCGGTCGGGTCCGTCAGCTGGGCGCGCACCGTGGCGGAGGTGCCCATGGCTGCGCCCGCATCGCCGGTGTAGGTCAGCGTGGAGCAGTTCTTCGGAGTCACCACGACGGTGGCCACCGAGGTCACGCCGCCAGCGGTCACGAGGACGCCCCAGCTGCCGCGGACTCCATTCTTCTGAAGGCCGTCGGGCTCACCGGGCACCGCGATGGTCGCGCTGTAGTTGCCGTTGGTCGTGGTCGTGCTGGTCGCGGTCACGCCCTGGCCCGGGACCAGGGGCGACTTGTCGAGCGTGACGGCGACCGGGACGCCGGCGGCGCCGGTGCTGAGCCGCCCCTCCACGGCCACGTTGCCCCCGCCGCAGGTCAGCGACGGTGTGATGGTCTCGGTCAGGCTGGTGGCCGCGGCCGGGGTGGTCGCGGCGGACAGCTTGCGGTCGATGATGAGGGTGGCGCCGTCGAGCGGGAGCTTGAGGTATTCCTGAGCGTCGTTGCGGTGGTTCGGCGACCACCAGTGGGTGCTCACCATGGAACCGTCGGCACTCTGGGAGTGGACTCGTCGTGCCGCGGGGTTGCCGATCGGCGCGGTCGCGTTCGCGTTGGTGACGTTGGCCGGCGCGTTGAGCGAGAAGGTTCCTTCGAACGGGCTGCCGCCCGTGCCGCCGAGACTTCCGGCGTCATAGGTGAAGCCGCCGGTGTAGTCGACATCGACGTTGTTCTGCCAGCCCTGTCCCGCCTCGATCGGGAAGTCGATGGCGCGCCAGCCGCCGCGAGGGACCATGTCCAGGTCGATGGCTGCGGTGATGCCGACCGAGAGGAGCGAGATGGACGCCTTCGCGGCGAGGTTCTGGTGCTGCTTCTCCTGCAGGAGGGCGAGGTCGGAGCGGCGGACGTACTTGGTGCCGCTCACCGAACCGGAGAAGTTGCTCAGGCTGGCGTTGCCCTGCGGCGTGGTCGCGGTGCCGCTGCCGCCGGTGATCGTGCCGGTGATGTTGAGCTTGTAGGCGCTGTGTCCCTGGAAGTTCTCCACGCCGGCGACCGTGTAGGTCACGTTCTCATTGATCGTGACATCCGCGCTGTCGCCGGTGTAGCGGAAGGAGGTGACATAGGTCCACCCCCAACCGGTGGTCCAGGCCGCGGCGTCGTCACCACTGGCCTGGACGGCGTGGACCGGGGCCGTGGTGGTTGTCACCAGGCCGGCGGCGACGGTGGCGAGCACACTGAGCCACGCCATCCGTCGTCGGAAGGATCGGAGCGCTCGGCGGCGTCCGCCGGGCAAGGTCGAGTCGTACTTCGGCGCAGGGAGCATGCGTCACCATCCACGTGTCGTGGGGGAATGCCACCCGAGAAGAACGGGCACGGGGAGCCCATGTGGCGGAGGGAGTGAACGGAGTCAAGCAGGTTGTGACGCCGAGCACATCACTTTTCTGAAACAAGTTCACTTTTAACTTCCGGCGGCCACGCCTGGACCTCACGCGGCCCGCGGTTCGCCCCGACAGCATCCGCGCCGTAACCTTGCTCCTTGTGGCTGGCCCCGATTATGACGCCGAGATCAAGCAGCTGACTGCGACGATGCACACCATCGAGCAGGTCCTCGACCTGCCGAAGATGGAGCAGGAGATCGCCGACCTCGGCGTTCAGGTCGCTGCGCCTGACCTGTGGGACGACCAGGCCAACGCCACCCGCGTCACCGGACGTCTCTCCAGCCTGCAGGGCCAGGTCGAGCGGTTCCGCGGGCTGCAGCAGCGCATCGACGACCTCGGTGTGCTGGCCGAGCTCGCGGCGGAGGAGGGCGACGCCGACACTCTCGCCGAGGCCGACGCCGAACTCGGCCGCATCAAGACGGCCGTCGAGGGGCTCGAGGTCCGCACCCTCCTGTCGGGGGAGTACGACGAGCGCGAGGCCATCGTCTCCATCCGATCCGGCGCCGGCGGGGTCGATGCTGCCGACTTCGCCGAGATGCTGATGCGGATGTACACCCGCTGGGCCGAGCGCAACAAGTACCCCGTCGAGGTCTACGACGTGTCCTATGCGGAGGAAGCCGGCATCAAGTCGGCCGAGTTCGCGATCCGCGCGCCCTATGCCTACGGCACGCTGTCGGTCGAGGTCGGCACCCACCGGCTGGTCCGGATCAGCCCGTTCGACAACCAGGGCCGACGGCAGACGTCGTTCGCTGCGGTCGAGGTCGTGCCCCAGCTCGAGCAGACCGACGAGATCGAGGTCGACGAGAACGACATCCGCACCGACGTCTTCCGTTCGGGTGGACCCGGCGGCCAGTCGGTCAACACGACCGACTCCGCGGTGCGACTCACCCACATCCCGACCGGCATCGTCGTCTCCTGCCAGAACGAGAAGTCGCAGCTGCAGAACAAGGCTGCCGCGATGATCGTTCTCAAGGCCAAGCTTCTCGCCAAGAAGAAGGCTGAGGAGGCCGCTCTGAAGAAGGACCTCAAGGGCGACGTGGCCGCGAGTTGGGGCGACCAGATGCGCAACTACGTCCTCAACCCCTACCAGATCGTCAAGGACCTGCGCACCGGCTTCGAGACCGGCAACCCGCAGCCGGTCTTCGACGGCGAGATCGACGGCTTCCTGGAAGCGGGCATCCGCTGGCGTCGGGGTGCTGAACAAGCTGACGCCAACTGACGACAGGCCTGTCGGCTCAGCGGGCCTTGGCTCCCGCGGAGCGGGCGCTGTAGGGGCCCCAACCGAGTTCGTTGCGCGCGCGCAGGGACACTGCCCAGCGGCCCTTGCGCGGCAATGTCAGCACCACGCCCGTCGTCGTACCACCCGCGACGGTCGGCACGACCCTGCGCTCGAGGACCTTCCCCTTCGCGCTGAGCCGGAACGCGCGCAGCCCGTAGCCGGTGACGGAAGTGCCTGCAGGCGGAAGACCCCAGTCAGCGCTGATCGTCACCTTCCCTCCGCGCGCGCCCTTGCGGACCATCGGTGCAGCGAGACGGCCCGGTCGGCTCGCTGGGGCGTTGGTCTCGGGGAGGAGCAGGCCCATGGGGTCGAGCAGGACCTCGTCCGGCGGTGGCACGGGGATGCCGCTCCCACCGGCGCATCCGGCCATCGCCAGGTGGTAGGTCCCGATGCTTCCGTAGGAGTCGTAACCACCGCTGCTCCACGACGAGGCGCCGCCCGAGCCGGAACCGGCGCTGGAGACGGCCAGGTAGTAGGGGCCACCGACCAGCGGCGTCGCCAGCGAGGCGCCCATGCCGGAGATCCCGGTCGTGGTGCGGGAGGTGGCGGGTGCGTTCGACATCAACAGTCGCCCTGCGCTGTCGTACAACGAGAGCATGATGTCGAGGTTGGGCCCGACGTCGGCCGGCGATGCGGACGCGGTCATGCCGCCGATGCAGGACGTCAGGGCATACCAGTCGCTGTCGGTCGGGGAGGAGATGACGCCGTCACCGTTCGGCAGCGTGGTCAGAGCGGCGGCCGTCGCGGGCGTGCTACCGGCCTCGTCGACGCGGGGCGGGAGGCCGTAGGTGGCCAGCACACCGAGGTCGTCCTCACGGTTGTTGGCGCCGACGTAGTCGCCTCGCGACCACTGGGTGATCGCAGAGCTGTAGGGACTGCCCATGATCGGACCCCACAACGAGTTGCCCGCGTAGTAGCCGGACGTGCCGCTGCCGTCGTGTGAGAGGCCGAGTGAGTGGCCGGCCTCGTGGGACGCGGCTTCAGCGAGGTTCTTGGCCTTGTTGCCGAGCGATGACGGGAACACCCATGCCGGGCTCCGGGTCTCGCCGTTGGTGATCGCATTGAACGTGCCGATCCAGGAGATCCCGCCACAGGAGCCGTTGCACAGTTTGGCCTGGATGTTGGTGTCATTGGTGAAGGCGACGCGTACGCCGTACACCTGGTCGTTGCTGGAGGCCCGCCACAGCGAGCCGACGACGGGCTCCTGCGTGGTGACATCGACGTTCCATGCGGAGTAGTCCTCGGCGACGCGAGCCCAGACCTCCTTGATGATGGCCAACTCGGCGTCGGAGAAGGTGGCGTAGCCGTCGATCGACCACCCGCTGAAGAGAAGGGTCGACAGGCCGGGGAGCAGCAACGATGACAGGCCCTGCGCGAGCCAGGAGTTGGCGCCGAGAAGGCTGCCCCCGTCGAAGTCGAGGTAGATCGTGCGGGGGGCGCCGGGAAGGCTGTGCAGGGTGAAGGCGTCGGCGAGCGCCGCGGCGGTCGCCGGTGACTCCTGAGTGCTCGTCGCTGCTGCGGCACCGGCCTTGGCCGTGGCTGTTCCCCCCGAAGTCGCTCCTGCCGGCGGCTGCCACTCGTCGACGGCGTACAACGTGCCGTCCGCGGAGGCCCGGAGCGAGGGATCCTTCGCGAGCAGACGGGCCTCGGCTGCGGTGATGCCCGCCACCGTGGAGGGGGTGTTGGTGTCGTCGCCCAGGGCTGCTGACGGGACCCCCAGGATGCCGAGTCCCAGGGACAGTCCCGCGAGCCCGAGTCCGGCGCGCAGGAGGATTGCCATGAAGGCGTGATCGGCCACGCCCTGCGGCGGGTGAGCGGTGGCCGCGCGATTCGGGACCTACGTCCTACCGGATCGAGCCGATCGGATGCTCAGGTCAGTTCAGCGGCACCGAGGCCGCCTGGGCCACGGTCACGCACCACCGGCCCGCCCGTTCGACGAGGTCGGCCTGTGCGACGTCGCTGGCCAGGGTCAGGCTGCAGGTCAACCAGGCGTCGCCGAACAACCCACGGAAGGAGACCGTCTGGCTTCCCTCGGCCGGACAGGACCACGCCGCCGAAGGTTTCCCGTACGCCGGGGCGTCGGCTACCGGCGTACATCCCGCGGGTGCGGGGGCGGCGAGGAGGGCCGCAGCGGCATCTGCGGTGATGGGGGGAGCGAACACCCAGCCGCGAGCCTCATTGGGGACGGCCGACGATGCCGTGTCAGCAGCCGTGTCGGCCGGGGAGAACCGACAGCCGTACTCGTGTGCGACGTCGCCGTCCGGGAAGGCGTCGGACTGCTCGCCGTTGGCGTACTCCGCGAGTGTCGCGTCCTTGTCGCCGAGTGCCTTCGCGACCGCAGCCTTGGGGATGAGGTCACAGAAGGGTGCCCGCTGGACGACCGCCTTGGTGGTGTCGAAGTCGGCCAGGTCGGTGCCGCGATAGGCGGCGGGCTCGCGGGTCGGCGTGCGGTCACCCGACAGCGCCACTCCGATCGCGACGGGCGCGAGCGTGAGCAGCGCTGAGAGCAGCAGCGCACGCAGGACCGTCGGCACGGACGCAACCCTACCGACGCGGTGTGCGAGGTCACCGCGACGCACCCGGCTGCGTTCCCGCGCTCGTCTGGGGCACTCGCGTAACCTCGGGCCAGTGATTCGCTTCGAGAAGGTCACCAAGCGCTACCCGGGCCCCGGCAAGCCGGCGCTCGACCAGGTCACCCTCGACATCGACAAGGGCGAGTTCGTCTATCTCGTCGGCACCTCCGGCTCCGGCAAGTCGACCGCGCTGCGGTTGGTTCTGCGGGAGTTGCGGCCGACGACGGGACGGGTCCATGTCGCGGGCAAGGAGATCAACCGGATGGCCGGGTGGAAGGTGCCCCGGCTGCGTCGCCAGATCGGCACGGTCTTCCAGGACTTCCGGCTGCTCCCGAACAAGACGGTCTCCGAGAACGTCGCGTTCGCACAGCAGGTCATCGGCAAGTCGCACCGCGAGATCGCCAAGGTCGTTCCCGAGACCCTCGAGCTCGTCGGTCTCAAGGACAAGGCCGACCGGATGCCGGACGAGTTGTCGGGCGGTGAGCAGCAGCGGGTCGCCATCGCGCGCGCGTTCGTCAACCGGCCGATGATCCTGATCGCCGACGAGCCGACCGGCAACCTCGACCCGGCCACCTCCGTCGGGATCATGAACCTGCTGGGCGACATCAACCAGACCGGTACGACGGTCGTGATGGCCACCCACGACCACGGCATCGTCGACCAGTTCACCAAGCGGGTGATCGAGTTGGAGCACGGCAAGGTCGTGCGCGACGAGGCGTCCGGCAGCTACGGCTTCCAGCACTGATCGAGGAGAACCTCCGCCACCATGCAGTTGCGCTATGTCTTCACCGAGCTCCGAACCGGCCTGCGCCGGAACCTGTCCATGCACCTCGCGGTCATCGTCACTCTCTTCGTCTCCCTCTCCCTGGCGGGCATCGGGATCCTGGTCCAGCGCGAGGCGACCATCGCCCGCGCCAGCCTCGGTGACGAGCTCAAGATCCTCGTCAACCTGTGCGTGAACGACGACCCCTCGCACAGTCCCAACTGTGCGAGCGGCGAGATCACCGCCGATCAGCAGCAGCGGATCGAGGCGGAGATCAAGGACAGTGACGAGGTCGCTTCGTACCGGTTCCAGACCAAGGAGCAGGGTTACGACCTGGCCTACGCGCAGGCCAAGCGCAACCACTCCGAGGCGCCGTTCGAGGGAACGAACCCGGTCGTGACCAAGGAGGGCTGGCCGGCCGCCTACTGGGTGACCCTCAAGTCGCCGGAGAAGGCCGACGGCATCATCAGCGCCTTGGAGGGACTCGACGGGGTCTCGGTGATCCAGGATCAGCGCAAGGCACTGGGGCAGATCTTCGGGATCATGACGGTCCTCAAGTACGGCTCGTGGATCGGCGCTGCCTTCCTGCTCTTCGCTGCGTTGCTGCAGGTCACCAACACGATCCGACTGGCTGCGCTGGCCCGGCGCCGGGAGATCGCGATCATGCGTCTGGTGGGTGCGTCCACGCTCTACATCGCGCTGCCCTTCCTGCTCGAGGCGCTGGTCGCCTCCATCGTCGGCGTCGCCCTGGCGACCGGCGTGCTCGCCGCCTTCCAGCACTGGGGTGTCGAGAAGGCGCTTGCCGACCACGTCGAGTTCCTGCCCTGGGTCGACTGGGGTGACTTCACCCAGGCCCTGATCGGGGTCTTCCCGCCCGGCATCGTGATCCTCGGGCCGGCACTCACCCTGATCCCGACACTCCTGCTGGCCCGCAAATACGTCAAAGTCTGATGCGCGCCTACTAACGTCGGAGACGTTCACTTCCCCGAACGAACTGATTGGTTTCACTGTGCGCTCCTTCCCCAGCGCCCCGTGGCTGCGCCGTGCCCTCGATCGGCGACCCGTGTGGGCCCACACCCAATGGCTGGCCGCCGCAGTGGTTGCCGTCCTCGCTGTTGCCGGACTCGCGATCCCGTTGGCCCACGCCGACGATCGGGACGACCTCAAGTCCAAGCAGCACAAGGTCAACGGTCAGATCTCGGCCGTCAAGGGCGACATACACGAGGCGAGCGCCAAGGTCGCCAAGATCGAGAAGCGCCTGAGCAAGGCGAAGAGCAGCCTGACCTCGGCACGCAACCGGCTGGCAGCGGTGCAGGCCGACCTCGCCAACGCCCAGGCGGCCGCGGCCACGCTCGCCACCCAGCTGGCCGATGCCGAGGGAAAGCTCGTCGTCGCGAAGCAGGCGCTCGAGCAGGCGCGCGCCGACGTCGCCATCCAACGCGAGGCGAGCCGGGACACGATCATCTCCATCTCGACCAGCGGCGACCCGCGGCTCGCGCTGCTGTCGTCGTACGCGAATGCGGGAAATATCGAAGACGTCTTGATGGGCAAGACGACCGACCAGATCGTCACGGGCCTGCAGGCCGACGCGCTGACACGTCTCAACGCCGCCGAGGACGCGATGCAGCAGCAGCGCACCGAGGTCAAGGCGGCGCGCGACGGCGTCGCTGCGGCGAAGAAGGCCGCGGACGACAACGTGACCACCATCAGCGGACTCGTGTCCCAGGCTGCGGCGACCGAGACCCAGATCTCAGGTCTGATCACCCACACCAAGGCGATCCGCAAGGAGGTCGTCGCCGCCCGTGCCGCGGACGTTGCCGCACTCAAGCGCCTCGAGAAGCGGGAGGCGCAGATCAAGCAGAAGATCATCGCGCTCTCGCAGAAGGCGCACGGCAGCTACAACGGAGCGACCGGCGGACTCCTGGCCCGGCCGGGGCCGGGACCCATCACCTCGCCGTACGGCTATCGGATCCATCCCATCTACGGCTACTGGGGCCTCCACAACGGCACCGACTTCGGCACTGGGTGCGGTGCAGCGCTGTGGGCCGGCGCTGCGGGCACCGTGATCAACGAGTACTACGACGAGATCTACGGCAACCGGCTCTACCTCGCGATCGGCAAGGTCAATGGTGCCGACGTGGTGCTCGTCTACAACCACCTGTCGAAGTACGCCGTGGGCGAGGGCGCCAAGGTCAGCCGCGGCCAGGTCGTCGGATATTCCGGCAGCACCGGTTGGTCCACCGGGTGTCACCTGCACTTCATCGTCATGGTCAACGGCAACACCGTCGACCCGATGACCTACCTGTGACAAACCCGGTTGCCACCTCCTGAGAGAATCAGGTCATGGCGAAGTCGGGGAAGTCGGGCGCGAAGAAGGAGGACGCGAGCGGGCACAAGCTCGTCGCATCCAACAAGAAGGCGCGCCACGACTACCACATCGAGGACACCTTCGAGGCCGGCATGGTGCTCCAGGGCACCGAGGTGAAGTCGCTGCGGATGGGCCGCGCCAGCCTGGTCGACGGGTTCGTCGACATCGACGGCGGCGAGGCCTGGCTGCACGGCGTCCACATCCCTGAATACGCCCAGGGGACCTGGACCAACCACGCTGCGCGGCGCAAGCGCAAGCTCCTGCTCAACCGGGCCGAGATCGACAAGATCGAGCGCAAGGTCAGCGAGAAGGGGCACACCGTCATCCCGCTGTCGCTCTACTTCGTGAAGGGCCGCGCGAAGATCGAGATCGGCCTCGCCAAGGGCAAGAAGTCGTGGGACAAGCGCCAGGCCATCGCCGAGCGGACCGCGGATCGCGAGAAGCAGGAGGCGATCGGTCGCCGGCTCAAGGGCATGCGTGACTGACGCCGTGGCGGACGTCGAGGAGGTCGCGCAGCGACCGTCGCGAGACGCCGAGATCGCCGCGGTCCGTGCATTCTGGGAGTCGCTCGGGTTGCCCGGACTGATCGACCTCCACACCCACTTCCTGCCACCCAACATCCAGCGCGCCGTGTGGGCGGTGTTCGACGAGGCGGGGCCGAAGATCGGGCGACCGTGGCCGATCCGCTACCGCGACTCGCACGATGACCGGCTCGCACTCCTGCGTGCCTTCGGTCTCAAGGCCTTCCCGACCCATCCCTATGCCCACAAGCCGGGCGTGGCGACGTACCTCAACGACTGGTCGCGCGACTTCGCAGCCACCGTGCCCGAGATCCTTCGCTCGGCCACGTTCTATCCGGAGCCGGACGCGGAGAAGTACGTCGCCGAGGCGGTCGCGGACGGCGTACGGATCATCAAGATCCATCTGCAGGTGGGGGAGTTCGTCGCGGACGATCCCGTGCTCGACCCGGTCTGGGGAGTCCTCGAGGACGCCGGTACGCCGATCACGGTGCATGCGGGTTCAGGCCCGGTCGGCAACGAGTTCACCGGCCCCGACTCGGTGGCCCGGCTGTTGCGTCGCTTCCCCCGGTTGCGGTTGTTCATCGCGCACATGGGGGCGCCGGAGTACGCCGACTTCCTGGAGCTGGCCGAGCGCTACGACAACGTCCACCTCGACACCACCATGGTCTTCACCGACTTCTTCGACCGCGACGGCCCCTATCCGCGCGAGTTGTTGCCGCGGCTGCGGGACCTGCAGGCGAAGGTGCTGCTCGGGTCGGACTTCCCGACCATCCCCTATCCCTACCACCACCAGCTCGATGGGCTCGCCCGGCTCGAGCTCGGCGACGACTGGCTGCGGGACGTGTGTTGGCACAACGCGGTGCGGCTGTTCGGAAACCCATTGGGGGAATGATCCCGGCGCCCGGTAGTGTTGACGTCGTACAACTCAAAAGGGGCTGATCGGTTTCGACTTGGGACGTTTGTTCCAGGGGAAGCGGGTCGAGGAGCCAGCGTCATCTCGTAAACGATCGCTGGAAACCAATAACTGCCAACGCTAAGCGCAGTTCCTTCGCTCTCGCTGCCTGAGCAGTGATCGAAGCGTCTGACCGGGCATCCGTCTCCGTCCCGGACCCAGACGTCATCCAGGAGACTTGCTGATCAACTGCCGTCAGGGTGGTTGACCGGGACTCAAACCTGACTGAGCCTGTCGACGACGTGTTCGTGCGAGCGTCGGGGCTGAGAAAACGACATCACGAACTGCACCCGGAGAAGACCTGGCTCGACGCTCGAGGACCGGGGTTCGATTCCCCGCAGCTCCACGCATTTGTCTGGCGCGCGTTCGTGATGGACGCGTGTGCTGCCCGAAGACCCGGGTACTGCTCGAGGACCCCACCGCCGGTGGGCATTCGAAAGGAAACAGTCATGGGCATGCTCTTGTGGATCGCAGCCGTCGTCCTGGTCATCATGGGCATCGTGACCCTGATCCAGGGCAGTGTCCTGCTTGGCATCGTGCTGATCGTCGTCGGCC
Organism: Nocardioides sp.; assembly: GCA_030145945.1. Lineage (GTDB taxonomy): Bacteria > Actinomycetota > Actinomycetes > Propionibacteriales > Nocardioidaceae > Nocardioides. The sequence goes on along the minus strand of JASLDK010000354.1, from coordinate 4,837 downwards.
TGGCCGTGGGCCCCGGCGGGTTCTCGATTGTCAACGGGCGAGGCAGCCGCGTCTGACCTACGCGACCACCGACGCCGGCTCGGGCGGATGATCCCGTCGAGGCGTCGGTGGTCGCCTCGTGCGCGCGGTCCGCGTGCGGTCGGGCTCAGCCCAGAAGATCGACGTATGCCACGATCCGGTTGAAGAGCGCGGTGACGGCGGCGATCGAGGCCTCCCCGGCGGCTGGCGGTTCGACGAGCTCCTCCACCAGGGGGCGTGCGGCCACGACGCCCGCGTCCAGCGCGACCTGTGCGGCCACCCGGCTTGCGTCGCGTACTGCCGCTGGGTCGACCGTCCAGATGGCTTCGAAGACCCGCTCGCGATCGGGTACGTCGATCTGCCCGGGCAGCTCCCACGCGGTGAGGCAGGCGGTCGTGTCGAGGGCGTCGCACACGACGGCCCATTCGCGATGCATGGGTGCGTCGTCGGCCAGCGTGGCTCGGAGGGGTCCGTGCGCGTCGTCCGCGGATCCGTCCCAGTCATGGGCGAACACGATGGCGGAGCGCGCCACGCGTGCCAGCTCGATCCAGCGTGGAGCCGAGGGTGCGTAGAAGTCACGCCGCTGGAAGGCCCCGAACAGGATCGGGCGGTCGGCGGTAGCACAACATTCGTCCTCGATGGCGCGGGAGACCGCGATCAGGGTGGACTTCTTCAGCCGGTGGACGGCGAGACCGGGGTGCCGGCGACGCAGGTCGGCGAAGATCGAGGGCGTCGTCGGTGGTCGGGTGGAGGCCGTCTCGACGATGGCCGCCTCGAGGCGGATCCCGCTCGCCCTGCGTCGCAGCACCCGTTGCACGAGGTCGACGTCGGCATCGGTGTAGCGACGATGGCCGCTCGCCAGGCGGCGGGGGACCGGGAAGCCGTGCCGGGTCTCCCACATGCGCAGGACCGACGTGCTCAGCCCGGTGCGGTCGGCGAGGTCGCCGATCGTGAGATGGGCCGGCTGTTCGTCGGCGATCGATGCGACGGGTTGCGCGACCTCGGGTCGTTGGTCCATGCTCACACGATAACCTAAACATGTCGTGTAAGTCTGTGTGCAAGTTTGGAGATGGTCATGAACGATTCCGCGACGCGGCTCCGCGCCGTGCTCGACGCTCCCGTCCCCATCCGTCGAGGGGCCTCCGAGCAGGAGGACGTCCGGCTGCGCAACCTGCTCGCCCGGGCAGCCGGTGGCGATGTCGAAGCCTTCATGGAGTTCTACGACGCAACGGTCCAGATGGTGTGGTGCCTCGAGGCTCGTCGCGACCGGAGTCAGGAACTCGCGGAAGAGGCAGCACGGCGCCGCTACGCGGCTGCGTGGACGCGCGCTGACGAACAGGCAGCCTCCGGGCTGCGACCGCGCGCCTGGCTGCTCAGCCTTCCCGTCGCGCCGGAGGACCTGGCGTGAGCGAGGTGCTCGTCGCCGGCGGCACCGGCTTCGTCGGTCGACGACTCGTCGTCGACCTCGCCGACGCCGGGGAGCAGGTGCGGGTGATGACCCGGCACCCGGACCGCTACCGCGGCGCTGGTACGCCGGTCCGCGGCGACGTGTCGCGTCCCGAGACCCTTGCTCCCGCACTGGACGGTGTCCGCGCGGCCTACTACCTGGTCCACTCGCTCGACCGTGACGACTTCGAGCGTCACGACGCCGGTGCGGCACGGGCCTTCTCCGCAGCTGCCGCCGCGGCAGGAGTGGAGCAGATCGTCTATCTCGGCGGACTCGGTGACGACGACGACACCCTCTCGGCCCATCTGCGCAGCCGGCGCGAGGTCGAACACCTCCTCGGCGCGGACGGCGTGCCCGTCACCGTGCTGCGCGCTGGCATCATCGTCGGTCACGGCGGCATCTCCTGGGAGATCACCCGGCAGCTCGTCGAGCACCTACCCGCCATGATCACGCCCCGCTGGGTGCGGACCCGCACGCAACCCATCGCGATCGACGACGTGGTGGCCTACCTGCGCGGTGTTCTGGACCATCCGCAGGCGAAGGGACGGATCTTCGAGATCGGTGGTCCCGACATCCTGGAGTATCGCGAGATGCTGCAACGCGTCGCCGCCATCGAGAAGCGGCCACTGCCGATCGTCCCGGTCCCGCTGCTGTCGCCGCAACTGTCGTCGCGGTGGCTCGCCCTGGTCACCGATGTCGATGTCCGAGCGGGACGCAACCTGATCGACTCCATGGTCAACGAGGTCATCGTCAAGGACGACGCGGTGCGCGACGTCGTCGCGATCGAGCCCACGTCGTACGACGACGCGGTGCGCGCCGCCCTTGCCGAACGACGCAGGCAGCGCTCATGACGTGGCTGCGGCGACTGCTGCCCGAGCAGCTCATCCACGGCGTGCGTGGCAGGTACGCCGAGTCGTCGACGGTGAGGTCGCGCCGCCGTCGCATCGTTGCGGCCACCTCGGTGGCCGGTGCCGGGCTGCTCGGCGCCTCGCTGTCCACCGAACCGGGATCGCGACGCTTCTATGTGTCCACGGCTTCCGTCGCGGGTGTGTGGAGTGTCGGCGGCCTTGCGTCCGGGCCCTTGCACCTGGGCTGGATCGAGAGCCGCGACTCGACCTTGCGCCGTCCTCTGCTCACGCCGATGCTGACCGGTCTCGGAGCGTTCGGCGCCTTCTATGCAGCAGCGCTGGTGGCCCGCCGGATCCCCATCCTCGACGACGCGATCTCCGGCGTGCTCCGCTTCGCGGACGAGGGCGATGACCGCCTGGTCCTCGCGACGACCCTCGCCAACGGGCTGGGGGAGGAGATCTTCTTCCGCGGCGCCCTCTATGCCGTGCTCGACGACCGCTCGCCGGTGCTGGGGTCGACTGCGCTCTACGCGCTCTCGACCACCACCACCCGCAACCCCGCACTGGTGCTGGCGGCCGGCGTGATGGGCACCTTGTTCGGGTTGCAACGCCGGGCCTCCGGAGGCCTGCAGGCGCCCGTGATCACCCATCTCACCTGGTCGGCGCTGATGCTGCGCCACCTCCCTCCCCTGTTCGTCACTGATCCTGAAGAACGAGAACTCCCTGAGGAGCTGTCATGACTGCCACGACCTTCGACCTGCGCAAGCCCGGTCCCTTGCAGCCGCTTGCCGTGCGCATCGGAGCGATCGACTGGATGCCGCGTCTGCTGCCGCAGATCGTGTGGACCGACAAGCGACTGCAAGCGGTCACCGGCGGCCGGGTGACGATCCTCGATCTCGCCGGCCTCCCCAACCTGATGCTGACCACCACGGGCCGCAAGAGCGGTCTGCCGCGCACCAACCCCCTGTTGTGCGTCCCCGACAGCGATCGGATCCTGATCGCCGGCTCCTACTTCGGTGGGGCGCGCGAGCCGCTGTGGGTCAAGAACATCGAGGCGAACCCGGACGTGACCGTCCGCTTCCGGGGACGGACGAGGCCGCTGCGCGCTCACCGCCTCGTGGGCGAGGAGCGCGCAACGGCCTGGCGCACGATGCTCGACGTGTGGCCGAACTTCGCGACCTACGAGACGCGCACCGATCGGGAGATCAAGGTGTTCGCGCTCAGCGCGGTCTGACGACGTCGTTCAGTCGAGAGGTACGTCGGCCAGCGCGACGCTGGTGTCGCGCAGCGCCGGTGTCGCGGATCGGCCGACCCAGGTGCGGATCGGGTCGATCGCGTCCCAGTCGTTGAGGTGCATGCCGGCGACGACTCGGTCGTCCTTGATCCACAGTGCGGTCAGGACCCGTTTGCTGCGATCGCCCCGGATCACCACCTCGTCGTACCCGTCCTTGCCGACCCGGCCGACGTACTCCATGCCGAGGTCGTACTGGTCGGTGAAGAAGTACGGCTGGCGTTCGTAGGGCGCGTCATCGCCGAGCATTGATCGTGCGGCGTGCTTGCCCTGCTGTATGGCGTTGTCCCAGTGCTCGACACGGACCCGTCCGAGCAGGGGATGGTCGTGGTTGGCGACGTCCCCGGCTGCGAAGACGTGCGGGTCGGACGTCTGGAGTCGGGCGTCGACGAGGATCCCGTTGTCGGTCTTCAAGCCTGCAGTGGCGGCCAACTCCTCGTCGGGGACGGCTCCGATGCCGACCACGATCAGGTCGGGATGCAGCTCGTGCCCGTCCGAGAGTCGCACCGTGGTCCTCCCGTCGGTGTGTTCGAGGGACTCCAGCGACGTGTCGAGCCGCAGGTCGACGCCGTGCTCGCGGTGCAGGTCGGCGAAGACCTCGGCCAACTCAGGACCGAGCACGTTCGCGAGCGGGAGCGGCGCGCTCTCGACGACGGTGACCTCGGCGCCGGCCTCCCGAGCCGCGGAAGCGACCTCCAGCCCGATCCAACCGGCACCGACGAGCAGCACCGAACCCGACAGGTCGGCGCGCAGGGCCGTGGAGTCGTCCATCGTGCGCAGGTAGCGCACATGCGCGCCCGACTCGTCGACCATCGGAAGCGGACGAGGCTGGGCGCCCGTGGCGAGCAGGAGTCGGTCGTAGTCGAGAGTCCGGTGCCCCACCGTCACATGACGGGCGTCGAGGTCGATCGCGCTCGCGGGCGTGCCGGTCAGCAGCTCGACGCCGTGCTCGTCGTACCAGCCCTCGTCGTGGACGTGCGCGGAGTCGGGCTCGTCCTTGCCGAGCAGCACGCCCTTGGACAGTGGTGGTCGTTCGTAGGGGCGGTGCGCCTCGCCCGCGACGATGGTGGGCGGACCGGTGTGGCCCTGCTCGCGCAGCTCGTCCGCAGCCTTGGCGGCGGCGAGGCCGCCTCCCACGATGACGATCTGCAGCGAACTCTCCGGTGTCGGGGCCATGCTTCGAGAATTCACCCGCGGGGCGCGGAATTCAAGGCGCTGCTGGTTCAGGCGGTG
>JASLDK010000347.1 GCA_030145945.1 Nocardioides sp. | reverse complement strand
GGCGGGAAGAAGTTGTTGACGACAACGATGCGCACGCTGAGGGGTCTCCATTCGACGATTCAACGCCGAAGCCTAGCCGGATTCTGGTGTCAGGCCGGAATCGCGAGACGTGGGCCGGGAACCTGCTTGCCGCACCGGCGGAGCGGGGATCGACGGATCGCGCATTGCGACCATCGGCATTCGCGCGAGAAGAGCGAGCGCGACGATCAGGCTTCCGATAAGGGCGAGGGTCAGGAAGGTTTCGCCCAGCGGCGGCTGCCAGTTCGGGAGTCGGTTGGGGGATTCGCCGCCGACCTCGAGGCCGCGGACGTTGCGGTCCATCAGGACGCGGAACGCCCAGAAGTGGAGCGCGGCAAGACCGGCCACTGCCCCGACCCGGGTCCATCGGACCGTCCGGCTGTTCCATAACTGGTCCCGCACCGGTGCCTGCGCGGCCACACACATCATCAGGATCGGCGCCATGCCGAGGGTCGGCAGCAGGTAGCGTCCCTGCCACACGGCGCCTTGCAAGTTCCATTTCCACGCTTGGAGGAGGACCGGCAGCAGCCAGGACAGCGCGATCACGGTCGCCGCTGCAGCGATGTCACGGGGCCGCAGCGCCGCCCAGGTAAGGCCGACCACGATGCTGACGAGCGCGGCGTATGCGATGACCAGGTTGACCGGCAGCGGCGTGTCGAGCCAGCCGAAGTGACCCACAACCTGGCTCAGCGAGCCATTCACCTGGGCGGCGGATGCCCGCAGTCGGTCGATCAAGGGGAGGTCGAACAGTGGCACGGTGCGGATGTTGTCGACGCCTGAGTGCCGCAGCCAAGCCATGTTGGCGACCACACCGATCACCGGTGCCAGCGCCCACCAGCGTGAGCGGGCCTTCCACGCCGCCGTGACGGCGCCGCGGCCATACAGGATCAGCAGGGCCAGCGCCCACACGCCGAGCCAGACCGGTCCGAGGATCCGGGTGGAGCCGAGGATAGTCGCGGCGACCATCGCGCGGCGGAACATCCGTTCGCCGTCTGGTGTCCCACGGAGCGCGTAGAAGGCCAGTGAGCACGCCGCCAAGGCATACGCCGACGCGATCTCGAACGAGTTCGGATTCACCGCGCCGCCGAGATAAGCGAGCATCGGTGTCAGCGACAGCAGCACACCGGTCACGGCGATGCCCGGACGACGCAGTCGGCGGGCACCACTCACCGCCCAGGTCAGCAGCCACGCGACGAGCAGAACCGCGGCCAGCCGCTGCAGATAGAGCGCCTGCAGGTTGTCGCCGATGTTGGAGGCCAGCCCGGTCAGTGTGTAGTAGAGGGGAAAGTTGCGTGCGGCCGAATTGATGAACTTCGCTTGCTTGCCAGCCTCGCCGACCGACTTCATGCAACTGGCGGGCGTGTCAGGGTGGAAGTTGAGACAGCCCGCAGAGTTGGCACTACGCACGATGCCGCGCGGCGCGTGGGTCACCGCGTTGGTGTTGACGCCGTTGGTCTCCTCAGTGGTCTGCTCCGGGGTGAGGTCACCGTGTCCGAAGGCGTACGCCGTGAGGTCGTGGTGCATGGCGTCTGGCGTTGACCACAGTGGCGTCGCCAGTGACCAGACGCCCAGCACGCCTGCGAAGCAGCAGAAGACGAGCCACGAGACGCTCTGCGCGCGGGCTCGGCGGCGCACACCGGCGAGAAGGGTCATACCCCGGCCGCCGCCACGCTGTTCACAGCCGTGACGATGCGCTCGAGGTCGGCCTCGGTGAGGGACGGGTGCACCGGCAGTGAGATCACCTCGCGTGCGGCGACCTCGGTCACCGGCAGGTCCAGGTCAGGCGCGAACTGGGTGAGGGACGCCAGTCGGTGGTTCGGGATCGGGTAGTAGACGCCGGTCCCTACCTGGTGCTCCTCGCGCAGTGCGGTGACGATCCGGTCGCGCTCGGTGCCGTCCACACGGATCGTGTACTGGTGGTAGACGTGCGTCGCACCCTCGGCGACTGGCGGCACGACGACGCCCTCGAGGTGGGTGTCGAAGTAGGCCGCGTTGGCCTGTCGTGTCGCAGTCCAGCCCGCAACCTTGCTGAGCTGGACCCGGCCGATGGCGGCGTGGAGATCAGTCATCCGGGCGTTGAAACCGATGACCTCGTTGGCGTACTGCCGTTCCATGCCTTGGTTGCGCAGCAGGCGCACCTGCCGAGCCAGGTCGTCGCTGGCCACCGAAACCATGCCGCCCTCACCGGAGGTCATGTTCTTGGTGGGGTAGAGGCTGAACATGGCGAACTCGCCGAAACTGCCCACCGGACGGCCCCGCCATGTCGCGAGGTGCGCCTGGGCCGCGTCCTCGAACAGGCGCAGCCCGCGCTCGTCGGCCAGCGCTCCGAGGCCGTCCATGTCGGCGGGGTGTCCGTAGAGGTGCACCGGCATGATCGCGGCGGTGCGGTCCGTGATCGCGGACCGGGCGGCGTCGACCGAGAGGCAGAAATGCTTCGGTTCGATGTCGGCGAACACTGGCGTGGCGCCAGTGAGCGCGACTGCGTTGGCAGTGGCTGCGAAGGTGAAGGATGGCACGATCACCTCGTCGCCGGGGCCGATGCCCGCGGCGAGGAGACCGAGGTGCAGACCGGAAGTTCCGGAGTTGACCGCCACACACGTCCGTCCGCCGACGATGTGCTCGCCGAACTCGGTCTCGAAGGCGGCGACCTCGGGACCCTGGGCGATCATGCCCGAGCGCAGGACGCGGTCCACCGCTGCGCGCTCGTCGTCGCCGATGATCGGCTTGGCGGGCGGGATGAAGGTGTCAGACATGGATCCTCCGGTGGTGGGTCAGGCGTGGGCGCGTCGGTCGAGCCACGCCTGGACGGGCGCGCGCAACTCGGCGGGGAGAGCGTCGACATCGGTCGAGTCGCCGAGGACGACGGCGGCGAGCGAGCCGTGGACGTCAGCGTCAATGCCGAGCTTGTCGAGTCGGAAGGTGTTGAGGCGGGTCGAGCGGGCAGGCGCACCCATGGCGACCGTGAACGGAGGAACGTCGCGGGTCACCGCAGCTTGCATCCCGGTCATCGAACCAGCGCCGATGGTCAGCCGCTGGTGCAGCGCCGCCCCGAGACCGACCGTGGCATCGTGCTCGACGACGGTGTGGCCACCGACGAGCACCGCGCAGGAGATCGTGGCCCGGTCGCCAATGTGCGCGTCGTGCCCGAGGTGCGCCTTTCCCATCAGCATCACGTCGTCGCCAATGACCGTGCGGTCCTGCCAACCGGTGTTGACCGTGACGAACTCCTTGATGATGGTCCGCGACCCGATGACGACCCCGCCCTCGCCGAGTGGCTCATCCCAACTCGGCCCGTAGATGTGGCCGTGGACCTCTGCCGCACCGCCGATCGAAGCGTGGCTGGCGATGAAGTTGTCGTCGCCGACCTCCACCGGTCCCTGGAGGACGGCGAACGGGCCGATGACGTTGCCCGACCCGAGCCGGACCTCAGGGCCGATGACGGCGGTAGGGTGGATCCTGTTGCTCATCGGCTGGCTCCGAGCGTCGCGCGAACTTGTGCTGCGACGTATTCGACGTCGTCCGGCGTGAGATTGGCATGCATGGGCAGCGCCAGCTGCTGACGGAAAAGGCGGGCCGACACCGGACACGCCTCCTTTGCGCCGTAGACCGGCTGAAGGTGACTGGCATAGGTGCCGAAGTTGCTGCCGACGCCGCGCTCGCGAAGGCCCATCACCATCGTGTCGCGGTCGACTCCGTCAGCGACGGTCACCAAGTAGGACTGCCACGGATGGGTGCGGTCGGGCAGGGCAACGGGCAGCGCGAGCTCGTCGATGTCGCCCAGCAGTTCGGCGTACTGGCGCGCCGCGCGGGTCCGGGCGGCGACCAGGTCCGGCAGTCGCCGCAACTGGACGCGCATGATCGCGGCCTGCACGTCGGACAGGCGGTAGTTGTATCCGGCCACGTCGAAGGACGGCACCGCAAGTGCGCTGCTGCCCTCGCGGCTGACGGCGGGCGCGATGCCGTAGGTGTGCAGCTTCCGGGCGAGATCCATCTGCACGGTGTCGTCGCCGACCAGCGCGCCGCCCTCGCCGCTGGTGATCCCCTTGCGGCCGTGGAAACTGAAGGCGGCCAGGTCGGCGAGCGAACCGGCGGGCCGGTCCTTGTAGGAGGCGCCCGCGCTGCACGCGGCGTCCTCAACCAGCCACAGTCCGTGACGGTCGGCGAGTGCGCGCAGTTCGTCGTAGTCGGCGGGTTGACCGACCAGGTCGACGGCGATGATGCCGACTGTGCGCTCTGTGACGAGCGCTGCGGCGGCCTCGGGGTCGATGGTGCCGATGTCGGCGCGGACATCAGCGAACACCGGGGTGGCTCCGGTCCACATCACCGAGTGGCCGGTGGCAGGGAAGGTGTAGTCGGCGACGATCACCTCGTCGCCCGGCCCGGCCTCCAGGACCTTAAGCGCGAGATGGAGGGCCGAACCGCAGTTTGAGGTGGCCAGAGCGTGTTCGGTACCGGCAGACGCCGCGAATTCATTCTCGAACGCCACGCAGGTCGGGCCGGCTCCGGAGACCCAGCCGCTGGCGAACACCTCGCGCAGTGCTTCGATCTCCTCCTCGCCGAGGGTGGGCTGGCCGAGAGCGACCTGACGAGGAGATGTCATGACGTGCCTTCCTACGAGTGATGTGTGCTCAAAGTAGTCGGGGACGGAGACGAAGGGCGAAACCGAGGGGTCACCACACCGTGACACACCAGGCCGCGACTGACAGGGTCGCCAGCGTCGCCAGCACCCGCCCGAACCAGGGACGGTCCTTGGCGAGCAAGAGTGTGATGAGCACGAAGAGTGGGGTCAACGAGATGGAATAGCGCGCCACGACCACGTAGTCGACTCCTGCGTTCATGGCGTTGGACAGTCGGAGCAGCGGGGGGTAGGCGACGAAACCGACGACCGCGGCCATGCAGAGCACGGCGAGCGGTGAGATGGCGGCCCGGCGCTCGCCTGGACCACCGGGCGTCGCCTCGTTTTGCTCGGCGTCCGTCTCGACGGTGGGCCTCTTGGGGCGCACCACGCCGACCGCGCCGGCTACCAGCGTGCCGGCCACCATCAGGCTCAGCCAGGTCGGCAGCCCGGTTACGACGCCGCGGGCGTAGGAACGGACGCTTCCCAATGTCTGGGGGACCAGCTCAGTGTCATCGCCCCACGGGAAATGAGGGGCGAGCAGCTCAGACCACACGCCTACCGCGACCTGTCGCCAGTTGCCGAAGATGTAGCCGTCGTAGAGTTGCTCGTTGGTCATCGTGGCCCGACTGTCGGTCCACCACCCGAAGGCGACGATCGGCACGACGAGCATCGCGCCCAGCAGGATCGGCTGCCACCACCGAGGAGCCCAGTCGCCGATCTTGTGGCCGAGGCGGCGCAGCACCAGGCCGAACACCGCGGCCAGCAGGAAGACGCCGGCGGGCAGCGACGAGGTGACGGCGACGCATGCCGCAAACCCGGTCGCGGCGGCCAGCCACCAGAACCCGCGTCCGGTCATCATCCATCGGATGCCGAGGCCCGCTATCAGAGCGCCGCAGAGAGTGGATGCGGATGTCGGATTGACCATCGCGGCGAACGACAAGATGGCCGGCGCGGCCACCGGCGCGAGCGCTGCCGCGACGACGGGTGCGCCTCTCAACCCCACCAGCCAAGCCATCGCGGCGCAGGCGAGCACGCCGAGGACCATCAGGAACGCCGAGTACTGCCGGTAGGTGTCGATCGCGAACCTCGGCGCGCCAAGTGTTGTGTCGTGGATCCAGCGGAACACCTCGCCGCCAAGGAAGTATGTCGGGTAGTGGATGTAGCCGGTGGTGTAGGCGCCGGCCGGGTCGAGTTCAGGCCGGGACTTCTTCGAGCCGCAGGCGACCGTCCACTTGACGTAACTGTGACCGGTGTAGCAGTGCCAGGTGTCGATGGTCTCCTGCGACAACTTGGAGCCGCGCGCGGGGTACTCGCCCTGATGCACCTTGAATGCCGTGTCGGCATGGACGGTCTCATCGACAAGTGAGTAGGGGTGGCCGTCGCCCGCAATGCGCCACACGGTGATCGTCAGCACTCCGACCGTGGCCGCCAGGACCAGCAGCGCCGACCAGCGGCGGAACGTGGTGGCAGCGTCGCGCGCTGGTTGTTTCGCGCGGTGGGACCTCATAGGACGGTGATCCTAGGCCGTCGCCGCACTCTCACTTCCTCTAGCCTGTCGTCGTGTCACGGAACCAGCCCGAACAGCAAGCGCCGCCCGTCCAGCGGATCCGGATCCGCTACGCCAAGCGGGGGCGGTTGCGGTTCACGAGTCACCGGGACGTGAGCAGGGCGATCGAGCGGGCCGTCGTACGGGCAGAGATCCCGATGGCCTATTCATCGGGCTTCCATCCGCATCCGCGGATCTCGTACGCCGGGGCGTCGCCGACGGGGGCGGCGAGC
>JASLDK010000287.1 GCA_030145945.1 Nocardioides sp. | reverse complement strand
CCGGCGGCCTCGGGCGCAGTGGCGCCCTTGGGGATCGTCCACGCGCGCGACTCCTTGGGGCCGGCGGTGAGATAGGTCTGCAGGCCGAGGGTGTCGAAGCCGACGCGGGCCAGCACCTCGAGACCGGGCTCGGTGACGCCGGCCTCGGCGAGGAACTCGGCAGCCTCATCCTCGTCGAGCTCGATCAGCTCGGACTCGAACTTTGCGTCGAGGAAGATCGCCTCGGCGGGAGCGACGAGCTCACGCATCCTGCCCTTGAGTTCGTCGTCCTGGAGCTCATCGGCGTCGCAGTTGAAGACGTAGATGAACGGCTTGGCGGTGAGCAGGGACAGCTCACGCAGCAGGTCGCGGTCGATGGCGGTCGCGATGATCGGCGTACCGGCCTCGAGGGCTTCCTTGGCCTCCTTGACTGCCTCCAGGTTGGCGAGGAGGTCCTTGTTCTTGCGGGCCTCCTTCTCCAGCCGTACGACGGACTTCTCGACCGTCTCGAGGTCCGCGAGGATCAGCTCGGTCTGGATGGTGGAGATGTCGTTGCCGGGGTTGACCTCGCCGTCGACGTGGGTGACGTCTTCATCGCGGAAGACGCGGGTCACCTGGCAGATCGCGGCGGACTCGCGGATGTGGGCGAGGAACTTGTTGCCCAGGCCCTCCCCCTGCGAGGCGCCGCGCACGATGCCGGCGATGTCGACGAACTCGACGGTCGCCGGCAGCTGACGCTCGGAGCCGAAGACCTCGGCGAGCTGGCCGAGGCGCGGGTCGGGGACCCCGACGACACCCACATTGGGCTCGATGGTGGCGAACGGGTAGTTCGCCGCGAGGACGTCGTTCTTGGTCAGCGCGTTGAAGAGCGTCGACTTGCCTGCATTGGGGAGACCGACGATGCCGATGGTGAGTGCCACGGGCGCTGATTCTAGGGGCGCAGCATGAAGGGGCCCGAATCACCGATCACACCGGAAGCCAGCGTCGGTGAACGGCACCGGGAGCGTGCGGATAACCTCTCCAGGTGCGGATCGCCACCTGGAATGTCAACTCCCTGCGCACGCGGATCGACCGCGTCGAAGCCTTCCTCGAGCGGCACGACATCGACGTGCTCGCCGTCCAGGAGACCAAGGCACGCGAGGACCAACTGCCGCTGATGGGCCTGCAGGCACGCGGGTACGACGTGGTCGCGCACGGGCTGAACCAGTGGAACGGTGTCGCGCTGATCAGCCGGGTCGGGATCGAGGACGTCCAGGTCGGATTCCCCGGCCAGCCCGGCTTCGGTGATCCGTCGACGGTCGAGGCGCGCGCTCTGGGCGCCACCTGCGGCGGCGCACGCATCTGGTCGCTCTATGTCCCCAACGGCCGCAAGCCCGACGACCCGCACTACGCCTACAAGCTGGACTGGCTCGGCCGTCTGCGCGAGGCATCCGCCGACTGGTTGGGTACGCCGACCGCTCTGGTCGGCGACTGGAACATCTGCCCGACCGACGACGACGTCTTCGACGTCACCCAGTTCAAGAACTCCACCCACGTCACCCCAGCGGAGCGCGCCGCCTTCCAGGCATTCCTCGACAGCGGCTGGTCCGAGGTCACCCGCGCCCATGCCCCGTCGTACACCTATTGGGACTACTACCGGCAGCGGTTCGAGCGCGACCGCGGCCTCAAGATCGACTTCGTGCTCGGGTCGCCGTCGTTCGCCGAACGGGTCACGGGCGCCTTCATCGACCGCGAGGAACGCGACCCGACGGTCTTCCCCAAGGCGCCGTCCGACCACGCTCCGGTGGTCGTCGACCTGGATCTGTGATCCCGGAGAACCGACACGCGCGGCTCGCCGTGCCGCGAACTGCGCCTGCGGGGTCCTAGCGTGGCGGTGTGAGCACCGTGCTGCACCAGCGTCCCCGCACCCTGTGGGAGGCGGGCGATCGACCCGGGAGCGAGGCCGCGTCGCTGGCGTTCGCCGTGCTCTTCACTGCTGCGGTGATCGACCTGTTGATCGCGGGCATGCTCGACGGATGGTTCGACCTCGTCTTCGTGCTCGCCTGCACGGGGGCGGCGCTGGCTGTGCGGTCGACCGACTTCTTCGCGGTCGGCGTACTCCCGCCGTTGGCGATGGCGACGACCATGCTGGTGTTCAGCACTGATCCGGCGACCATCGCCGGCGTCGATGACGGCCTGGTCCGGGCGTTCGTCACCGGACTCGCCGACCACAGCATCGCGCTCGTGATCGGATACGCCGTGTGCCTGGCGATCCTGGCCGTCCGCCGCTCGTTCCTGGCCAGCCACCCCCGCTGACGGAGGCGACTGTCAGCGGCAGGTCAGAACCGGTCGGGATCGCCCGCGCCGCGGCGAATGACCTCGGGGGCGCCCTCGGACCAGTCGACGACAGTGGTCGGCTCGGGGTGGACGTCGCCCGCGTCGACGACGATGTCGACCTCGTGGTCGAGGTCCTCCTTGATCTCCCACCCCATCGTGCGCGGCTCGGTCTCGCCCGGCAGGATCAGCGTGGAGGTGAGCAGGGGCTCCCCCAACTCCTCCAGCAGTGCCTGGACGAAGGTGTGGTCGGGGATCCGGACGCCGACCGTCTTCTTCTTCGGGTGCAGCAGGCGCTTGGGGACCTCGGGCATCGCGGTGAGGATGAACGTGTAGGGCCCTGGTGTTGCGGAGCGGATCGCCCGGAACGCCGCATTGTCGACGTGCACCAACTGGCCGAGTTGCGAGAAGTCGCGGCACACCAGGGTGAAGTGATGCTTGTCGTCGAGTCCGCGGATCCTGAGGATCCGGTCCCGACCGTCACGATTGCCGATCCGGCAACCCAGTGCATAGCCGGAGTCGGTGGGATAGGCGATCAGCGCGTCGTCCTGCAGGGCCGCGACAATCTGCTGCAGGGTCCGTGGCTGCGGATTGTCCGGGTGGATGTCGAGATAGCGGGCCATCAGAGCTTCACCGCTGTCTTGGTGCTGCGTCCGGCGGCCTTGAGGTCGCGGTGCAGCTCCTTCGGGAGGGAGAACGCGAGCGTCTCTTCGGCGGTCTGGACAGCGCGAGCGTCGGGGTAGCCGCGCTCGGCGAGGTAGGCCAGCACCTCGGTCACCAGGTGGTCCGGAACCGAGGCTCCCGAGGTGACGCTGACGGTGGCGGCCTCATCGAGCCAGGTCTCGTCCAGCTCGCTCACGTCGTCGATGCGGTACGACGCCTTGGCACCTGCCTCCAGGGCGACCTCGACGAGCCGCACTGAGTTGGACGAGTTGGCGGAGCCGACCACGATCACCAGGTCGGCAGCGGCGCCGATCTCCTTGACCGCGACCTGACGGTTCTGGGTGGCGTAGCAGATGTCGTCGCTGGGCGGGTCCTCCAGCTGGGGGAACTTGGCCCGCAGGCGGCGTACGGTCTCCATCGTCTCGTCGACGCTCAGCGTGGTCTGGGAGAGCCAGGCGAGTTTGGCGTCGGCCGGGAACTCGAGGTTGTAGACGTCGTCAGGGTGCTCGACGAGGACGGTCTGCTCGGGGGCTTCGCCCGCCGTGCCCTCGACCTCCTCGTGGCCGGCGTGACCGATCAGCAGGATGGTGTAGCCGTCGGCAGCGAAGCGGACCGCCTCGCGGTGCACCTTGGTGACCAGCGGACAGGTCGCGTCGATCGTCTTCAACTCACGCTCGGCAGCTTCGTTGACGACGGCCGGCGAGACGCCGTGTGCCGAGAAGACCACCGTCGCACCGACAGGGACCTCCTCGAGCTCCTCGACGAAGATCGCGCCGCGCGCCTCGAGGTTGGCGACGACGTGCTTGTTGTGCACGATCTGCTTGCGGACGTAGACGGGCGATCCGTAGAGGTCCAACGCCTGCTCGACCGTCACGACGGCCCGATCGACCCCGGCGCAGTAGCCACGCGGCGCTGCCAGCAACACCTCGCGGTCCGCGTCCTCGAGGAGTCGTGGCGTTCCCAGGTCGATCGACATGACTCCATTCTACGGACGGCAACGGGGCTGCCCGAAAAGCACGATGGCCCGCCACCCTCGCGGGTGACGGGCCATCGATTGCTGTGGTGCTCAGGCCTCTTCGGTGGCCTCGGCGTCAGCAGCCTCGGCCTCAGGGGCGTCGGTCGCCTCAGCAGCGTCGGTCTCCTCAGCAGCGGCCTCGGGAGCCTCCGTGGCCTCGACGTCGGCGGTGGTCTCCTCGACCGGAGCCTCCTCGACAGCCTTCTCCTCGGCGGCCGGAGCAGCCTTGGCGGCCTTGGGTGCAGCCGGCTTGAACGCCTCGGTCACCAGTTCGATGACCGCCATGGGGGCGTTGTCGCCCGCACGGTTGCCGATCTTGGTGATCCGGGTGTAGCCACCGGGACGCTCGGAGAACGTCGGGGCGATGTCCTCGAACAGGCTGTGGACGACACCCTTGTCGCGGATGACCTTGAGGACCTCGCGGCGCTGGTGCAGCGGGTTCTCGCCGGCGTGGGCCTTCTTCGCCTTGGTGATCAGCTTCTCGGCGTACGGCCGCAGCAGCCGGGCCTTGGCCTCGGTCGTCGTGATCCGGCCGTGCTCGAAGAGCGCGGTGGCCAGGTTCGACAGGATGAGGCGCTGGTGCGCGGCGCCACCGCCGAGGCGGGGGCCCTTCTTGGGCTTGGGCATTGCTCTCTCATTTCTCCCCGGCCGTATGAGGTACCAGGTGTAGATCCGGCCGTGTCAGGTACCGGAGGTTGATGTCCCGAAGGGACGACTCAGAACTCCTCGGACTCGATGAACGACTCGTCGTCGTCATCCTCGTCGTCGGAGTAGTTGGCCAGGGCGGCCGACGGGTCGAAGCCCGGGGCGCTGTCCTTGAGGGACAGACCCATCTCGTGCAGCTTGGCCTTGACCTCGTCGATGGACTTCGCACCGAAGTTGCGAATGTCCAGCAGGTCCTGCTCGGAGCGGCTGATGAGCTCACCCACGGTGTGGATGCCCTCGCGCTTGAGGCAGTTGTAGGACCGGACGGTCAGCTGCAGGTCCTCGACCGGGAGGGCGAAGTCGGCAGCCAGCTGCTCGTCGACCGGCGACGGGCCGATGTCGATGCCCTCGGCCTCGACGTTCAGCTCGCGAGCGAGGCCGAAGAGCTCCACCAGGGTCTTGCCGGCGGAGGCGATGGCGTCGCGCGGCTTCATCGAGGG
>JASLDK010000383.1 GCA_030145945.1 Nocardioides sp. | reverse complement strand
TCATGTTCGGCCGGGGATGGAGCCCCCTGCGCACACTCGGTCTGTGTGCCCTCCTCGGCGTCGGCGTCTTCGTGGTCGGGCTGGTCGGCTAGAGCCCGGCCTCCCGTCGTACCCGGCATTCGGGCTCCCCTCTCGCCCTCCAGACGACCCGATCGCCGGGTGCGAGGCTCGTCGCCGCGCAGCGCAGTGCGCAGGCGGCGACCAGCCGGAGGATGTCCCGAGCGGTCACGACGACCGGCCCCGCAGCAGCACGGCGGAGGCGACTGCGCCCGCGGCTGCCACCACAGCAGCGCCCACGAAAGCGGCCGAGTAGCCCTCGGTGAGCGCGGTGACGTCGCCGAGTCGGTCGGCGCCCGCTCCGGCGGCGATGGCGGTCATCACGGCGAGGCCGAGGGCCGAGCCGATCTGATAGCTGGTGTTGACGATGCCCGAGGCAAGGCCGCCCTCCTCCGGCGGCGCGGCGGAGATCGCCGTACCGAGGGTGGGGATGAAGGCGAGCGACATGCCGAGAGCAGCGATCAGGGAGGCCGGCAGTACGTCGACGGCGTAGCTGCCGTCCGGGTCGACCATCGCCAGCCACGCCATGCCGGCAGCGAGCAGGACCAGGCCCATGACGGTGGTGGTGCGGACGCCGAGCGCGGCCAGCACGCGCGGCGCGAGCACGACCATGCCGAGCATGATCAGCAGCGTCATCGGCAGCAGCGCGGCGCCGCTGGGGAACGCGGTGAAGCCGAGGACCTGCTGCAGATAGAGGTTCAGGAAGAACCACATCGGGATCCACGCGGCGCCGAGCAGCAGCTGGGCGAGGTTGGCGGCGGCCAGATCGGGCGCACGGAAGATGCCGAGCCGGACGAGCGGGTCGCGGCCGCGGGCCTGCTGGGCGACGAAGACGGCGACCAGGGCGACGCCGACGGCGAGGATCGACCAGGTGCGTGCGGAACCCCAACCGACCTCGGGCGCCTGGACCACGGCGTACACGACAGCGGCGAGACCAGCGGTCACCGTGACGGCGCCGACGACGTGGACCCGCCGCGATCCGCCCATCGCGCCGGCAGGCATCGAGGAAGGGATGAGGGCGAGGATCAGCAGCGCGATGGGGATGTTGATCGCGAAGACCCACGGCCAGCTGAGGTATTCGGTGATCACGCCGCCGAGGAAGACCCCGGCCGTGCCGCCGGCGGGCGCAGCTGCGCCGTAGAGCGCGATCGCCCTGGTGAGCTCGCGCGGGTTGCTCCCGAAGAGCATCATCAGCAACGTCAGCGCGGAGGGCGCGACGAGCGCGGCGCCCGCGCCCTGGATCGCACGGCCGGCGAGCTCCGCCTCGACGTTGCCGGCAACCGCGGCCACGAGCGAGCCGGCGGCGAGGACGACCCAACCGGCGGCGAAGACAGTGCGGGCACCGAGGACGTCGGACACCTTGCCGCCGAGCAGCAGCAGACCGCCGAACGCGACGACGTATGCGTTGAACACCCAGGACAGGTTCCCCGGCGCGAAGCCGAGATCGCGCTGCATCTCGGGCAGGGCCACGCCGATGATCGACGTGTCCATGATGACCATGAACTGGGCGGCGGCGATGACCGCGAGCCCGAGCCAGCGTCGGCTCTGACGACCGACTTCCGGTGGGGTGAGGACTGACATCTCGATCTCCTTCTTGCGGATTGATACCCTAGGGGGGTACCGTACGGAACAGATCGGGACGCTACCACGGAATACCGCAGGGGGGTATCCTGTTCAGGCAGGTCGAATCCCCCAGCACACGAAGGAAACAGGGCCATGGCACACAGCGACACCGGCGCGGAGCACCAGCACAGCTACATCGCCAACCGCACCAAGGACGACTACCTCAAGCGGCTGCGCCGCATCGAGGGCCAGGCGCGGGGTCTGCAGCGGATGGTCGAGGAGGAGCAGTACTGCATCGACATCCTCACCCAGGTCTCCGCCATGACGAAGGCCCTCCAGTCCGTCGCCCTCGGCCTGCTCGACGAGCACATGGCGCACTGCGTCGTGAACGCCGCCCAGGAGGGAGGTGAGGAGGCTGCCATCAAGCTCAAGGAGGCCTCCGACGCCATCGCCCGCCTGGTCCGTTCCTGACGCGTCCCGATCCGACTTTTCACCACCTACCGAGAGGAATCCCTGATGAACACCCAGACCTTCACCGTCACCGGCATGACCTGCGGCCACTGCGTCGCCTCCGTCACCGAGGAGGTGCAGGAGATCGCCGGCGTCGAGAACGTCGCGGTCGACCTGCCCACCGGTGCGGTCACCATCACCAGCGCCGCCCCCCTCGACGAGTCCGCCGTGAAGGCCGCCGTCGAGGAGGCCGGCTACCAACTCGCATGAGCACCCCGACGCGGTTGGCGGGCTTCGGCGCCGTCGCCGCGGTCGTGTTCGGCATCGCCCTCCTCGCCGGGCGGGCCATCGGCCCGGTCGACCCACGTGACTCCGCGCCCGCTGCCCACGACACGCACGCGGCGCGCACGCACCTCGCGCCCGCACCGGCCGGGGGAACCGAGATCCCCGGAGGACTCATGACTTCGCAGAACGGCTACACCCTCACGCTCGCCGACAGCCAGGCCCCGTCCGGCAAGGCGGTTCCGGTGAGCTTCACCATCACCGGACCCGACGGCGCCCCCGTGACGTCGTACGACGTCCAGCACGAGAAGCAGCTCCACCTGATCGCCGTACGACGCGACTTCAGCGGCTTCCAGCACGTGCACCCCACTCTCGACGGCCGCACCTGGTCGACCGATCTCGCGCTGACGCCCGGGTCGTGGCGGCTGTTCGCCGACTTCAAGGCCTCGGGTGGCGAACCGCTGACCCTCGGTGCGGACCTGGCGGTTGACGGCTTCTTCGATGCCACGGCACCGGTGCAGGAGAACCGCACGGCCACGGTCGACGGCTACACGGTCACGCTCGACGGCGACCTGGCCGCCGGCGCTGGCGCGATGCTCACACTCAGCGTCAGCAAGGACGGCAAGCCGGTCACCGACCTGCAGCCCTATCTCGGCGCCTACGGCCACCTCGTCGCCCTGCGCGGCGGCGACCTCGCCTACCTCCACGTCCACCCGGACGGTGAGCCCGGCGACGGGAAGACCCAACCCGGCCCCGACGTCGTCTTCCACACGACCGTCCCCAGCGCCGGGACCTATCACCTCTACCTCGACTTCCAGCACGACGGCGTGGTCCGCACCGCGGCATTCACCGTCACCGCCGGGGGTACCCCGAAGAGCAAGCCCCAGGAACACGGAGAGAGCAGTGGACACGCACACTGATCCGAACCCCGACCAGCAGGTCGAGCTCGCCCTGACCGGGATGACCTGCGCGTCCTGCGCCAACCGGATCGAGCGCAAGCTCAACAAGCTCGAGGGCGTCACCGCGACGGTCAACTATGCGACCGAGAAGGCGAAGGTGACCTACGCCGACGGCGTCTCGACCGACGACCTGGTGGCTGCCGTCGAGGCGGCCGGCTATGGCGCCTCCCTCCCTCGGCCTCCCGCCGCGGAGGGACAGGACCCCGCCGACATCCACGCTGCGGCGGGCGATCCACTGGTCGCGGTCCGGCAGCGACTGGTCGTCTCGGCCCTGCTCACGGTGCCGGTGATCGCGATGGCGATGGTGCCGGCGTTCCAGTTCGACAACTGGCAGTGGCTCTCGCTGACGCTGGCGGCCCCGGTCGTGGTGTGGGGCGCCTACCCGTTCCACAAGGCGGCCTGGACCAATCTGCGGCACGGCACCTCCACCATGGACACGCTGATCTCACTCGGCACGCTGGCTGCGCTGGGCTGGTCGCTCTACGCGCTGTTCTGGGGAACCGCCGGCATGACCGGGATGAAGCACCCGTTCGAGCTGACCATCCAGCGCAGCGACGGCAGCGGCAACATCTACCTCGAGGCCGCGGCCGGCGTCACCACCTTCATCCTGGC
The DNA here is from genome assembly GCA_030145945.1 of Nocardioides sp. Taxonomy (GTDB): domain Bacteria; phylum Actinomycetota; class Actinomycetes; order Propionibacteriales; family Nocardioidaceae; genus Nocardioides. Next base: position 265 of record JASLDK010000383.1, on the reverse strand, counting down.
CGGTCGCTACTTCGAGCAGCGCTCGAGGCGGCGGGCCGGGGCCGCGCTCAAGGCGCTGCTTGAGCTGGGCGCCAAGGAGGTTTTTTTTTTTAATGATACGGCGACCACCGAGACGAAGATCCCCGTGGGAGAGCTGAAGGTCGGCGACCTGTTCGTCGTCCGCCCCGGCGAGAAGATCGCGACCGACGGCGTGGTCGAGCGCGGCAGCTCCGCGGTCGATGCCTCGATGCTCACCGGCGAGTCCGTGCCCGTCGAGGTCGGCGAG
>JASLDK010000236.1 GCA_030145945.1 Nocardioides sp. | reverse complement strand
TGTTGGGCTGTCGAGGGGTGCTGTCAACGGAGACTCGCCCCCGACGTCAGAGCTCGCCTATTGCGTCGTATGCAGGTCTGAACTGCCAGCGGGGGTAATGGCACGTCTTCATCTCGCCCGCCACGGGGCGGCGCGTCCAGTTGTTAGCACGGCACCCGTCCGAGTGGAAGAGCCCACGCAGGAAGGGCGCGGGGTGATCCTCCACGATCGCCCGCTGCCAGTCCTCGAGGACGATCGCCCGTTCGTGCTTACGTCCCGGCCCGTGCTGGGGGAAGAGGCAGGGCCAATGGATCCATGACACGGTGGTGACGACGCACCCCGGCATCATTCGGGTGTGGGGCCGTCCGCCGGGTTTCACCCGGCGCATGAGTTCGGCGATGCCCAGGTTGTTGTCGGAGTACTTGACGTCATTGAATACGTGGAGGTCAAAGACGCGGCCGCGTGTGCAGGAGATGTGTCCGTCGCCGAGGTACCAGCCGAGAAGTTCGGCGTACGCCTTGTGGTCGAGAGGCGCACCCTCGCAGCGTGGGCACGGAACGGCCGTGTGCGTCTGTCCTCGCGGCAGTCCGCGCCGTTGGTAGAGGCGTCGCCAGCGCCGGATCGTCTTCACTGCGACGCCGTGTTTGGCCGCATTGGCGGCATCGCTCATGCCCGCGTCCGAGTCGCGCAGCGCATCCTCGACGGTGGCGAGCGGTCGGATGTGACCCATGGAGGGAGTCTGCGCCGGCCCTCCGACTCATTGCGGTCGCGAGGAGGAATCGTGTGCCGGGTGTGGGATTCGAACCCACACGCCCTTTCGGACAATGGTGTTTGAGACCATCGCGTCTGCCGTTCCGCCAACCCGGCGAGGTTTGGTCGCAACCGTAGCCGAGAGGTCGTCCGGCGGCCGAACCGGGCGGCGGATAACCTGAACCCGTGACCGAGACCTCGCCGATCGAACCGCCCCTCGCGGACGGAATGCCGCAGCCCCGCACCGTGGTGATCGCGGAGGACGAGACGCTGATCCGGATGGACCTCGCCGAGATGCTGATCGAGGAGGGCTACGACGTGGTCGGCCAGGCCGGCGATGGGCAGAAGGCGATCGAGCTCGCCGAGGAGCTGCGGCCCGACCTGGTCATCCTCGACGTGAAGATGCCGATCCTCGACGGGATCGCGGCGGCCGAGGCGATTGCCGGGCAGCGGATCGCGCCGGTGGTCATGCTGACGGCGTTCTCCCAGCGCGAGCTGGTCGAGCGGGCGCGGGAGGCGGGTGCGATGTCCTATCTCGTCAAGCCGTTCTCGCAGTCGGACCTGGTGCCGGCGATCGAGATGGCGGTCAGTCGCTTCGCCGAGATCCGCCAGCTCGAGAACGAGGTCGCCGATCTCAGCGACCGGCTCGAGACCCGCAAGGCCGTCGACCGGGCCAAGGGCATCCTGCAGGAGCAGCTGTCCCTGGGCGAGGCCGATGCGTTCCGTTGGATCCAGAAGACCGCCATGGACCTACGCATGTCGATGCGTGAAGTGGCCGAGGGTGTCGTGTCGCACGGAGTTCCCGGAGCGTAAGAACGCCGTCGTTCGGGCGGTTCAGGTAACAGATTCGTCATGATTTGTGATCTGGGCCACCAAGTTGCTGCCAATCCCACCCGCGCCGGTGTAGGTTCCCGCGGCAGGACAACTCCGGGGATGGCACTGTGCTGTCTCCGCCTGACGATGAAGCGGGAGAGGTCTCTTGAGGCGAAACAAGGTATTCGGAGTCGGCGCTGCGGTGCTGGCCCTCAGCCTGAGCGTCACGGCGTGCGGCTCGGACAACAGCAGCAGCGGCGGCGGCAAGGACGCGAAGGGCGGCGGAAAGAGCGCCCTGTGCGGCAAGAACCTGGCGTTCCTCGGTGCCCAGACCGGTGATGCCGGTGCGCTCGGCGTCAACATGACCAACGGCATCCAGCTTGCTCTGAAGGAGTACAACGCGAAGAACGCCGACTGCAAGGTCGAGCTGAAGATCTTCGACTCGCAGGGCAGCCCCGACAAGGCGCCCGCACTCGCCACCCAGATCATCAACGACGACTCGATCTGGGGTCTCATCGGTCCCGGCTTCTCCGGTGAGTCGCTCGCCACCGGCAAGACGTTCTTCGAGGCCGGCCTGCCGTCGATCTCGCCGTCGGCGACGAACGTGACGATCACCGACCAGGGCTGGACGACGTGGCACCGGGTCATCGGCAACGATGACGCGCAGGGCAAGGCGGACGCCGCCTACCTGACGGGTGAGGTCGGCGCGAAGAAGGTCTACGTCATCGACGATGGCCAGGACTACTCGAAGGGTCTGGCGGGCACGGTCAAGACGGCGCTCGGTGGAGCTGTCGCTGACTCCGACCAGATCTCGGTCGGACAGACGGACATGTCCGCGGTGGTGACCAAGGTGAAGGCCTCCGGCGCTGACGCGGTCTTCTACGGCGGCTACTACACCGAGGCCGGTCTGCTTGCGAAGGCGCTGCGCCAGGGCGGCTACGAGGGCACGTTCATGTCGGGCGACGGCGCGCAGGACCCCAACTTCGTCAAGGTCGCCGGTGCTGCCGGCGCTGAGGGCGCCATCCTGTCCGCTCCGGCCGGTCCGGCTCCGGCCGGCTTCGGTGCCACGGGTCTCTACGCGACCCAGGCCTACGACGCCGCCAACATCTTCCTGGCAGCGCTCGAGGACGGTGCGTCCACGGGCGAGGAGGTCAACAAGTTCATCGGCAGCTACTCCGCCGACGGCGTCAGCGGACCGATCGCCTTCGACGACAAGGGCGACATCAAGCAGTCGAAGATCTACGCCTACTTCGTCAAGAACGGCGTGATGGACGTGGAGAACCCCAAGGCGATCTCCTGATCGCTCGGTACTCGAGTAGGTGACACAAGGGCTGCGGCCGGGGCGAACCTCCGGCCGCAGCCCCTCACATGGTGGAGGACACCTTGGACTTCAACGCGCTCTTCGGCAGCTTCAACGACTTTGCCAGTTTCACCATGGGTGGATTGGTCTTCGGCTCCCTCTACTCCCTGATCGCTCTGGGCTACACGATGGTGTACGGCGTGTTGCAGCTCATCAACTTCGCTCACTCCGAAGTGTTCATGTACGGCACCTTCGCCGTTGCATGGACCTT
>JASLDK010000115.1 GCA_030145945.1 Nocardioides sp. | reverse complement strand
CGAAGAGCGGCGGCAGCGCTGCGAGATCGGCGGGATCCGCCAGGAGCGGCGAGACCTCGGGGCGGTCGCGGTCGCTGCCGGCGTACGCCTGGGCTCCTTGCTCCATCCAGGCGCGGGTGAGGAGCGGGTCGTCGATCCGCTCGGCGAGGCCGGTGTTGCGTGGGTCGACCCACGGCGAGATCAGGCCGAGGGCGGCTGGCATCGGCAGGCCGAGCGAGCGGATCCGGAGAGCGAGCGCGAGGCTGAGGCCGCCGCCCGCCGAGTCGCCCGCCACCACGATCTGGTGGGCCTGCAGACCGGTGCCGAGGAGGGCTTGGTACGCCGCCAGCGCGTCGTCCACTGCGGCCGGGTAGGGGTCCTCGGGGGCGAGGCGGTAGTCAAGGACGTGGGCAACGACGCCCGCACTGTGCGCGAGGTGAGCGGCGGCCGCCCGATGGCTGCGGGGTGACCCGAGCACGTAGGCGCCACCGTGCAGGTAGAGCATCGCGCGGTCGGGATTGCTCGCGGCCGTCGCGATCTTGTCGGTCGGTATGCCGCCGAGCATGGCCCCCTCGACGCGCGTGCCCTTGGGCAGGATGGGAAAGCGCAACAGGGCATCGACGATCTGCCGCTGCCGTCTGATCGGCACGCGTGGTCCGAGCAGAGGACGGACGACACGACGGGTGAGCAGACGGGCGGCGCGGAGCGGGACCTGCATGGTCTGCATCCAACCAGTTTCCGAAGGTGCGTGACGGGGCATGTCGGGATCGAGGAGGTCACGATGTACGGGGACACCACAGTGATCCGCAGGTTGGCCAGCGACATGGACGAGCGCGCTGTCGACCTGCGTGCCACGGCCGATCGGCTGAGCTCGACTGCCGACACGACGACCTGGTGGTCGGTGAGCGGTGATCGGATGCGCAGCCAGGTCAAGGATCGAGCAGCCAACCTGCGCACCATCGCGGCCGACTACGAGGACGCGGCCGACCGGCTTCGCGACCATGCGGACAAGGTCGACGAGCTCAAGGCGCTGATCGCGACGATCGAGCGCAAGGTGGTGAGCCTCGTCGAGGGCGCGATCGATCGGCTCAAGGAGATCGGCGTCGCGATCGTCGACGGCGTCAAGGACGGTGTGAAGGCACTCGGCAGTCTCGTCGGGATCGGTGGCGACGAGCCGGACCCGCGCGACGTGCAGCTCGCGCACTTCGCGCAGCCCCCAACGGGTGACAAGGCGTGGCTCGACGTACCTCACGAGCTGGGAGTGGAGGTCTGATGCCGGTCATCGTGCTGGGCAACGATGGAGCTGACCTGCCGGTTGTCGCGCCGGGACGGGTGCAGGTCGACCTGGTGGAGTTGGTGGCCATCGCACGCGACGGCGGACATCGGCTCCCGTTCGACGACTCGGCCGTGGACGGGCTCTCGGCGCAGCAGGGTTCCGCCGAGCGGCGGGCCTGGTTCTCCCGGCTCTCCCCGGACGGAGCGGCGCCCGAGGACGAGATCGCCGTCCTGCTCGCCGAGCAGACCGAGCAGTTGGGTACGACGGCAGCCGATCCCGAGCGAGCGGCACTGCGCACCCTCGTCGGTGAGGCGCTGGGTGTCTTGGCGAATGCGGAGACGCTCCTGCAGGTCGAGCTCGGGCTCAGGTTGGGCGTCGGGCAGCCGGATCAGGCCAAGGCCTGGGTCGGCGTCCACGGCGAGGTCGCCGTCAGCCTGGGCACGGTGACGGGCGCCGCGTTCGAGGTGGCGTGGGGAGCGACCTCGGCGTTGCCGGAGATGCTCGCGCACCTAGTGCGACTGCCCGACGGTGCGGCCGAGACCGACGCGGACGAGTGGTTTGAGATCCCCGGCCGGTTCACGATGCCGGTGGAACTGCTCGCGGCCGACGGCGTCAGCGCAGTCCGTCATCGAGACGATCTCCTGCCCGGACTGGTCGAGCGATTCCCCGGAGCGGTGACGCGCGGCGATGGCGAGGTGTGTTCGGCCGCTGAGGCGGCGCAGTTGCTGCACGCCGTACGAGATCGACTGACGGCGCGATTGCGGGTGCTGCTGCCTGATGGGGACGCTCAGCGGGCCGGTGTGGTGGTGTGGATGCGGCTGGGGACGCAGTGGTTCGCGCTGGACACCGCGATGGTCGCGGGTTTCCCGGTCGCTTCGGCGACCGCGGTCGAGCCCGGTGATCTCGCGGCAGCGGTCGGACCCGTCCTGGCCCGTGTCTGGGGGCGGCGATGACCGAAGGCGACGGCGGCATCGTCTCCGTCACCGGTGGCGCCGGTGGGATCGAGGCCAACTACCGGGACATCGAGACTCTCGCGACGCTCTTCGACGACACCGGCGACGGCCTGCGCAGCCAGGCCTGGGAGGACAAGGGCATCGTCGCCAACGGGGACCTCGTGGAGTCGTCGATCCTGTCCCCCTTGACCTTCGCGACGGCGGAGTCGGCGGTCTTCAAGGCCACCATCGGACCGGGCGGGCTCGCCTTCGAAGCGATCGACCTCGAGATCGATGCCCTGGCGATGCAGGCGAACGTCTTCATCATGCGCGGTGTCGACGACCTCCAGCACCAGGCCATGGAGGCCTTGGACTACCTCATCGGCCGCACGCTCGGCACGGTCCTGCCCGGTCTGCTGCTGGTCAGCGGCTTGGCCGGCGGCGCGGTGCTGCTGAGCAATCCGCTGCTGGCGGGACTGCTCTACGCCAACAAGGACGCCCTCGCGAAGATGACCGAGCGGGAGCTGATGGACTTCCTCCAGCAGCACCCCGACGTGGTGCAGCACCTCCTCAACGGCGGCGGCGGGCTGGTCGACGGACTCGCGTCGAACCTGCCGCCCGGCGTGCGCGAGGCGCTCCTGAAGCAGCTCGGACTCGATCCACTGCACCCGACCACCAATGACATCGCGGGTGATCTGGCCGGCCTCTTCAAGGACACCGACGTCACCGTCACGCCAGGAGGAGCGGGCGATCCGCGGTCACTGTCCGCACCGGGCTCGATCGAGGAGATGATCCGCAACCTCGGCAAGACCAACGACGGTGGCAACGGCGAGATCGACATCGTCAAGATCGAGGACGCCAACGGTGTGCGCTACATCGTCAACCTGCCCGGCACCGACGACTTCGGTGTCGGGGGAGACGCGGTGCGCGACACCCTGGCCAACCTGCAATTGATCGGCGGACAGGAGACCGCCTACGCCAAGGGGATCCGCGAGGCCATGGAGGCTGCCGGAATCCCGCCCGGGGCCCCGGTCGCACTCGTCGGTCACTCGCAGGGCGGGATGACCGCCGCACAGCTGGCGAGCAACCCCGACTTCACCGACCGGTTCAACGTGCAGCACGTCGTCACCGCCGGGGCTCCGACCGCCCAGGTGCCGCACATCCCCGACAACATCCAGACGCTGTCCCTGGAGAACAAGGGCGACCTGGTGCCGCTGACCGACGGCGAGAACAACCCCGATGAGCCCAACCGGACGACCGTCGTCTTCGACCACCCCACCGGGAGCGTCGGTGGCAACCACGGACTCGACGTCTACACCGACGGTGCCGGTCAGGTCGACCGCCCCGACAATCCATCACTGACCGAGACGGTTCAGCAGTTCAAGGATGATGGGTTCGTGGGCAGTGACGGCAAGACCAG
>JASLDK010000214.1 GCA_030145945.1 Nocardioides sp. | reverse complement strand
CCAACACTCGATCCTGCGCGACAACCTGCCGTTCGGATCGGTGAGCGCTGCCGAGTACGGCACCTACTTCATCGGGTACGCCGCGGACCCGTCGGTGACCGAGCTGATGCTCGAGCGCATGTTCGTCGGTGTGCCCGAGGGCAATCACGATCGGTTGCTGGACTTCTCCGAGGCCGTCACGGGATGCCTGTTCTTCGTGCCCCCGGCGGCGTTCCTCGACGACCCGGACGCCTACGCGAAAGCCCTCACGCCCCGTTCCTGATGAGGTCGGCGGCCTTCTCGCCGATCAGCATGGTGGGGGCGTGCGTGTTGCCGTGGGTGACCCTCGGCATCGCCGAGGTGTCGACCACGCGGAGCCCCGCAACGCCGCGCACCCGCAGCTCGGCGTCGAGGACGCCCTCGCCCTCCACCCCCATCCGGGCGGTGCAACTCGGGTGATAGGTGTGCTCGACACCCGCGCGGACCGCGGCCTCCAGGTCCTTGCGGCTGGTGCCGAACTTCGGGCCCGGGTGGATCTCCCGGTTGGCGAAGCCCTTCATCGCCTTCGCGGCCATCACCTCACGGGCCCGCTCGATGCCCTCGACCATCGACGTCATGTCGTCGGGGTGCTCGAAGTAGTTGTTGCAGATCCGCGGCGCCGTCGTCGGGTCCGCCGACGCGAGTCGGACCGACCCCTCCGACCGGGCGCCGACCATCGAGAGACCGAGGGCGATCGCCTGTCCGTCGTACTCGGCAGCGCCGTGCTCCCAGAAGTACGCCGGGGCGCCGATCATCTGCATGTAGGGGGCATCGTCGGCGACGCTGGTGTGGAAGAAGGCGCCGGCCTCGCCGATGTTGGAGGTGAGCATGCCCTTGCGCTTGAGGAAGTACTTCAGCAGCTGCGCCGGCTTCTCGGCGTGCGCAAGGTTGTCGGGGTGGCTGCTGTCCCAGTTGACGAGGTACATCGGATGGTCCATCAGGTGCGCGCCCACGTGAGCGTTGTCGACGACCGTCGAGATCCCGTGCTGGGCCAGGTGGTCGGCCGGGCCGATGCCGGAGAGCATCAGCAGTTGCGGGGTGTTGTAGGCGCCCGCGCTCAGGATCACCTCGCGCCTGGCGCGCAGGGTCTGGGTGCCGCCCTGCTTGCTCGGAACTCGCGCCACCACACCGGTGGCCCGGCCGTTCTCGATCACGACCTTGTGCACGAGCGAGTGCGGCATGATCGTGAGATTGGCCCGCTTGCGGTGCGGCGCCAGATAGCCGTCGTACGTCGTCCAGCGCTGGCCGTTGCGCGTGAACCGTTGGTACATGCCGGCGCCCTCCTGCTGGGCGCCGTTGAAGTCGTCGGTGCGACCGATGCCGACCTCCGCCATCGCCTCGACGAGCTGCAGCGAGCCCTCGCGCGGGTCGGGAGCGTCCTCGACGTACTGCGGACCAGAGGCGCCGTGGAAGTCGTTGGCGCCGCGGCTGTTGGTCTCCATCCGGCGGAACAACGGCAGGATCTCGTCGTAGGACCAACCGGTGGCGCCGGCCTTCGCCCAACCGTCGTAGTCGGAGCGGTTGCCGCGGATGTAGATCATCGCGTTCATGCCGCTCGTGCCGCCGAGCATCTTGCCGCGCGGCTGGTAGATGCGACGACCGTCGAGGTGGGGCTCGGGCTCGGAGGTGTAGTTCCAGTCGAGCTTGGTGTGGAACTGCTTCGCGAACGCCGCGGGGATCTGGACGTTCATGTTGGGGCGGCTGCGGCCGCCCGCCTCGAGGACCAGGACGGAGACGCTGGGGTCCTCGGTCAACCGGCTCGCGAGGACGGCGCCGGCCGACCCGCTGCCCACCACGATGTAGTCGTATTCGCTCATGGGACCAGCATGCGCCCACCGCCGCGCGCGCTGCTTGTGGTGCACGCCACACCTGCGGCCGTCTTTTGTGGCAGGCTCCAAGAGGGTCACGGTTCTCGCGGGATTCAATGACCCGGCATGGTGGGATCCACCAATCTCTAGGGACTCGAACACAGGAGGCGGAGATGCAGTCGGAGGCCGAGCAGGCGGCAGCGATCGATGCCTGGTTCCGCGACTTCGCCCAGGCGGCCCTCCAGCCGGCCGAGGTGGATGACTTCGTCAGGCGGGTCGACGACGCGATCATCGCCGCCATCCCCGAGATCGCCGTCGACCCCGTGCTGATCGAGGAGCTGCACGCCTCCACCCGCGAGCACTGGCGCAACTTCCTGGTCGGACTCTCCGACGAGTTCCGACTGGCCCTGCCCCGCGCGGCCATCGCCCTGAGTCTCTCGATCGCCCGACGCCACCACGACATCAACGTCCTGCTCAAGGTCTACCGCGTCGCCAACAAGTCCGTCTTCGGCTATCTCACCGAACACACCCGTGCCGAGAAGCTGCCACCCGGACTGCCCCGCGACCAGGTCCTCATCACCGTGTGGTTGCGTGCCGAACGATGGATCGACGAGTCCATCGAGAACCTGATCGAGCACTTCACCACCGAACGAGCCCGCCTCACGGAAGGCGCCCGCGCTCGGCGTACCGAGACGATCGAGGCGCTGATCGCCGGAGCGGAGCCGAGCGCGACCGCAGAGCAGGTCCTCGGACACAACCTCGGCCAGTGGCAGACGGCCTTCGTGCTGTCCGCACCACCCGACCACGACCAGGACGTCGCCTTCTTCGACATCGCCGTGCGCCTGTGCCAGCAGCTCGGACTACCGCGCCCCCTCACCGATCTCACCGGCAGCCGCGAGCTGTGGGGGTGGGCGGCGACACCCGAGGCGCCGACGGTGACGATCGACGACGTCGAGGAGACCGTCACCGAGTTCGGTCTGCACCTCGCCGTCGGCAGCCCGTTCCGGGGCCCGGGCGGCTTCCGCAGCAGCCATCTCACCGCGCTCGCCGCACAACGCGTCGGCCTCCGCGCGCCCGGCGCCTGTCACGACTATCGCCACGTCGAGGTCGTCGCCCTGCTGGGCGACGGCGAGCTCGCCTGCGCCATGGTTGCGCGCGTGCTGGCGCCCTTGCTCGGATCGAGCAAGGGGGACGAGACGCTGCGCACGACCGCCCTCGCCTTCCTGCGATCGGGACAGAGTGTCGACAGCACCGCCGAGACGCTGTTCGTCCACCCCAACACCGTCCGCTACCGGATCGCCCGGATCGAGGAACAACTCGGCCACCGCATCGGCGAGGACGCCGCCCGGGTGCAGGCCTGTCTGGCCTGGGTCGAGGTGTACGGCGTGGGCGCGGTCGGCTGAGGCTTCGGGTCTGAGGCTTCAGGCGAGGTCGCGCAACGCGAGTTGTGCGGCCCGGAAGCCGGCCATCCCGTGCGCTCCCGGCCCCGGAGGCGCGGCCGCCGAGCACAGGTAGACCCCACGCGCGCCGGTCCGATAGGGATTGCGGCCCGGGCGCGGCCCGAACAACAGTGCGCCCGGCGACTTGGCACCGGTCAGGATGTCACCGCCGACGTAGTTGGCGTTCTCGTCGCTGAACTGGCTCGGGCGCGTCACATGGACCCCGACGATCCGCTCCCGGAAGCCGGGGGCGAACCGCTCGACCTGGCGGGTGATGGCCTCGGTCGCGTCTGCGTCGTACCCGGCGGGGACATGGGCGTAGGTGTAGAGCGGGTGCGTGTCGCCGCGGGATCGCGACGGGTCGGCGACGAACTGTTGGCCGACCAGCACGAACGGTCGCTCGGGCATCTGACCGCGGGTGACGGCCTTCTCGGTCGCGATGATCTCCGCAGCCCCACCGCCGAGATGGAGCGTCCCGGCCTTCGCGAGTGCGGCGTCGCGCCACGGCACACCCTGCTCGACGGCGAAGTCGACCTTGAAGGCAGCCGGGCCGTAGCGATAACGCCGGTAGGACCGTCGGGTTGCCGAGGACAGACGCTCGCCACAGAGGTCCAGCGCTGCCGTCGGCGACAGGTTGAGCAGCACGGCGTCGGCGGTGGGAAGCTGGTCCAGCGACGTCACGCGTACGCCGGTCTCGATCCGACCGCCCTGGTCGAGCAGCGCCTTGGCCAACGCCTCGGTGAGGGACTGGGTCCCCCCGACCACCACTGGCCAACCGTTGTGGTGACCTGCGGTGAGGATGCCCATCCCGATCGCGGAGGAGACGACCTCGGTCAGTGGGCGCATCGCGTGGGCCGTCGTACCGAGGAAGAGGGCGCGCGCCTGCGCGGTGTGGAAGATCCGGGACAGAGCGGCCGCGGGCAACACGGTGGGCGCACCGAAGCGGCCCATCAGGAACGGGTGCTTCGGGACGTGGACGACGGGGCCGAGGATGTCCTCGGCGAACCTGCCGTAGTTGCGCGACGGTGACCCGAAGAGCGCCTTCCAGCGTCGGGCGTCGCGGCCGAGACCCTCCGCTGTCTCCTCGACGGAGCGGTGCAACAGGGCGGGAGCGACGTCGTCCAGCGGATGGGCCGCATCGATCTCCGGCCAGGCCCAGCGCAGGCCGTAGGCCTCCAAGCCCGCCAGCGCGGGGGAGCCGACCGCCATCGGGTGGAAGCCGGCGCAGTGGTCGACCAGCATCCCGTCGCCGAACGGTTGATGGGTCCGGGTGCCGCCGCCGATCTCGTCGCGCGCCTCCAGCACGGTGACCCGGACACCGCTGCGAGCGAGGGTCAGCGCGGCCGCGAGCCCGTTGGGCCCGCTCCCGATCACGATGGCGTCCGTCATGCTCCGAACCTACGGCGAAGGTGGGTGCTGGCCCATGTCCCGGGTGGCCTGACTTCACCACCCGGCTTTGGTTCCTCGGCACAAAACCGGCCGCGCTCCCGTTCGGGCTGGGGCTACGGTGTCCGCATGCGGACCCCTGAGTTCACCGACGACCAGATCGCGGCCGACCTCGCCGCTGCGGCGGCCGAGCTGGGCGAGCCACTGACCGCGACGGCGTACGACGGCTGGCAGCGCTCCCGCTCCGCCGCCTCGCCCGCATTGCTGGTCCGACGGTTCGGGTCGTGGAACGCCGCCTGCGCACACGCCGGCGTCGCCACCAACAAGACCCGTTCCACCTCCCGCCGCTGGAGCGACGACGACGTGGTCGC
>JASLDK010000124.1 GCA_030145945.1 Nocardioides sp. | reverse complement strand
CTGCTGCAGGGCTGCTCGATGGGCTTCGTCCCCGTCGGCATCGCGCTGCTGCGCGAGATCACCCCGCCGCGGCTCACCGCGACCTCGATGGCCGCGATGAGTGCCACCCTCGGCGTCGGAGGCGCGGTCGGAATGCCCCTGTCCGCATGGATCGTGGAGGACTTCAGCTGGCACACCCTGTTCTGGGTCTCCACCGGACTGGCTGCCGTCGTCGCCCTGGCTGTAGTGCTGCTCGTGCCGCACGTCCGCGACGCCTCACCGGGCAGCTTCGACGTCGTCGGCGCGGTCGGCCTCGCCGTGGGGCTGGTGGCACTGCTCGTCGCCGTGTCGAAGGGCAACGAGTGGGGCTGGAGCGAGGGCCGCACCCTGGGACTGCTCGTCGCCGCCGTCGTCGTACTCCTCGCCTGGGGTTCCTACGAGCTGCGCACGACCGACCCGCTGTGCGATCTGCGCACCACCGCTCGCAGGCCCGTGCTGCTCACGAACCTCGCTGCCATCGCGATCGGGTTCGGGATGATGGCCCAGGCCATCGTCATTCCGCGGCTGCTGCAGTCGCCGGCCGCGACCGGCTACGGCCTGGGCCAGAGCCTGCTCGAGACCGGCCTGTGGATGGCCCCCGGTGGTCTCGTGATGATGGTCTTCTCGCCCGTCTCCGGCCGCCTGATCCGCGTCATCGGCGCCCGGATCACGCTGATGCTGGGCGGCACCGTGCTGGGCCTGGGGTATCTCTTCGCGCTCTTCTTGATGGACACCGCCTGGCAGATGATGCTCGCCACCTGCATCACCTCGGCGGGCGTCGGCATCGGGTACGCCGCGATGCCGACCCTGATCCTCGAGTCGGTTCCGCTCGCCGAGGCAGGCTCCGCGGTCGGCATCAACGGGCTCGTGCGCTCCATCGGCACGAGCGTGTCCTCCGCGGCGATGGCGGCCGTCCTCACCGCGTCGACCCTGAACCTCGGCGGCTACACGCTGCCGACGGAGAACGCCTTCCGGATCTGCTTCGGCGTGGGTGCTGCCGCCGCCTTCGTCGGCGTCCTGTTCGCCGCGCTCGTGCCCCGGCGTACGACGCAGGCCGCCGCATGACCGGCTCGTCGAAGTAGGCGCGACAACACTTCACGGATAACCCGGAACCTCTGCGACCGCCCGTCGTTGAAACACCGCTGACGGACGTGCGGTGACTGGGGGGTCCCGCGCGCGTCGGCGGCAGGCCCCGGGTCATCGATCCGGGGCCTGCGACGTTTGCGACCACCCGGCCCCCTCTAGGCAAGGATGGTGCTCGTGTCCGGACCGCTCATCCTCACCGATCCCTCCGCCGACGCGGCGCGCCGCAGCGCCCTGCGGAGGATGCGGACCCTCGCCGTCTCGCTGCTGCTCCTCGCCGCCGCGGTCTACGTCGCGACCCTCGGCCATGACGGGGTCTGGGGGTACGTCAACGCGGGCGCCGAGGCGTCCATGGTCGGCGCGATCGCCGACTGGTTCGCGGTGACCGCCCTGTTCAAGCATCCGCTCGGACTGCCGATCCCGCACACCGCTCTCATCCCGAAGCGCAAGGACGATCTCGGGCGTGGGCTCGAGGAGTTCGTCGGCGAGAACTTCCTGCAGGAGGAGATCATCCGCGAGCGGGTGCTCGGCGTACGGATCTCGCAGCGGGTGGGCGACTGGCTCGCCGTTCCCGCCAACGCCGAACGCGTTGTCGTCGAGGGCTCGGAGATCGCCGCCGTCGCGCTCGGCAAGGTCCGCGACGACCACATCGAGGCACTCGTCACCGAGGCCCTCGTGCCCCGGTTCCGCGAGGAACCCATCGCGCCGCTGCTCGGTGGGCTGCTCGCCGAAGCGATCCGTGATGACCTCCACCACGGCCTCGTCGACCTGATGCTGGAGGAGATGCACGGCTGGCTGCTGGCCAATCCCGACACTGTCCACGACGTGCTGGGGGAGCGGGCGCCCTGGTGGGCGCCCGAGTCCGTCAACACCTATGTCATCAACCGGGCCCACCTCGAGATGGTGCGGTGGGTGGCCGACATCCGAGACAACCCCGACCACCGGGCCCGGCGCGCGCTCGACTCGATGCTGGCCGGGCTTGCCGATGACCTGCTCAGCAACCCCGAGACGCAGGAACGAGCCGAGCGGCTCAAGTCGCGGGTCCTGGACCACCCCGCCGTGATCGCGACCGCGGTGTCGTTGTGGCAGGCCCTGCGCAAGGCCCTGCTCGCCTCCCTGGACGACCCGACCGGAGCCGTACGCCGGCGGCTGCTGCTCGAGATCGACGCAGCCTCGCACCGGCTCCGCACCGATCCGGCCATGCGAGAACGCCTCGACGGCCTCGCGGCCGATGCGGCCGTGTTCGCGATCGACCGCTACGGCAGCGAGCTGACCACCGTGATCACCCACACCATCGAACGCTGGGACGGCAAGGAGGCCGCCAGTCGGATCGAGCTGCACGTCGGCCGCGACCTGCAGTTCATCCGGATCAACGGCACGATCGTCGGTGGTCTGGTCGGGGTGCTGATCCACGCGATCTCGGTGGTGATTCACTGATGGCCATGTTCGGCCGCAAGAAGAAGGACACCGACCACGTCGGTGCGCAGGGCCCCGAGGGGCCGTTCGTGCTCGACGTACCGATTCGCGACGAGTCGATCCGGCTCGGGCAGTTCCTCAAGCTCGCCAACTTCGTCGACTC
>JASLDK010000051.1 GCA_030145945.1 Nocardioides sp. | reverse complement strand
GCCCAGCACTACGACGTACGCGTGGGCTATGACCTGGCCAGTGGTCGACTGCGTGGGCGCACCGCGATCACGATGACCGCGACCGAGGACCTGCACTCGTTCTCCCTCGACCTGCTGCTGAAGCCCTCGGCTGTGCGTGTCGACGGGGCGAAGGCCCGCTTCAAGAAGGCGGGCAAGCACGAGCTTCGCGTCACCCCGAAGCACCCGATCGCTACCGGCAGCCAGTTCAAGGTCGTCGTGAAGTACGCCGGCAGGCCCGCTGACCGTCGCTATGCCGGCGAACGTGCCTGGGTGGCGTCCCAGCGGGAGGTCGTCGCGATGGGCCAGCCGCACATGGCGCCGTGGTGGTTCCCGTCCAACGACCATCCCAGCGACAAGGCCACCTTCGACGTCCGTGTCACGACGCCGAAGAGCCAGCAGGTGATCGGCAACGGCGTGCGCGTTGGTCGGAAGGTCAGGGGCGGGACGGCCACCACGCACTGGCGGATGAGTGACCCGATGGCGACCTATCTCGCCTTCTTCGCCGCGGGCCGGTTCCAGATCGACCAGGGGACGACCGCGTCCGGGATCCCGTACTACAACGCGGTGTCGAAGGCGGTGGAGCCGCACCTGCGCAAGTACGTCCGCAAGATCCTCGCCAAGAGCGGCGAGATCACCGACTGGCTGCAGCAGCGACTGGGCACCTATCCCTTCGCCACCACCGGCGGGGTCGTCACCAGCATCGACGTCGGATTCGCGCTCGAGAACCAGTCGCGGCCGACGTACGGCACCTGGATCTATCCCAGCGTCGTCGTCCACGAGCTCGCCCACCAGTGGTTCGGTGACAGCGTGGCCGTGCAGCGGTGGCGCGACATCTGGCTCAACGAGGGCTTCGCGACCTATCTGGAGGCCGACTACATCGCCGAGCACGGCGGCGAGAGCGTCGATGCCTATCTCCAGCGGATGTGGAACCGCAACTGCGGCACGAAGAACAAGGACTTCTGGACCCTGGACATCGCCGACCCCGGCGCCAAGCACGTCTTCGACGGCGCCGTCTATGACCGCGGCGCGGTGGCGCTCGCCGCGCTACGACACCGGATCGGCGCGGCCGACATGGCGACCCTGCTGCGCCGGTGGGTGGCCGACCACCGCGGCGGCAATGTCACCATCGAGCAGTTCATCGCGCTGGCGAAGTCGGTGTCCGGCAAGGATCTGGACGGCTTCTTCCAGGCCTGGTTGAGCGGCGGTACGACGCCCGCCGCAACACCCGAGAACGGATTGGCCGGCATCACCTGCTCCTGAGTCCGGATGGTGCGGCCCAGCGCGCCTCCCGTGTGACGGGTGGTGCCTGAGGTAGGAATGTGGTGATCTGTGCCCCGCACCTGGATGGAGACACCCACACATGGACGCCAAGAAGCTGATCGTGCTCGTCGCGATCGTGTTCCTCGGGTTCTGGATGTTCACCGATCCGGCCGGGCTCGCCGACACCTCGAAGGCCGCCGCCAGCAGCGGCTGGGACCTGACGACCAAGGCGTTCAACGGGGTCATCGACTTCGTCGGCGCGATGAACTGACACCACCGCGGAGGATGGGTCGTGTCCTTCGTCGGCGAGTTCATCGCCACGACCGTCAGCCGGATGGGCGACCCCAGGATCGGCAAGCACCTCCTTCGTGAGGAGGGCGAGGTCGTCGTCGACGAGGTGACCCACCACTGGTTCGCCTATGTCCGGCCGCTCATCGAGACCGCGATCGCGCTCGCCCTGCTGATCGGCAGCTGGTTCGTGTCGATGCAGGTCGCCTGGGTGATGATCGGCGTCGCCGTGGTGTTCATGGTCCGTGCCGCCTGGAAGTCATTGGCCGTGCTGCGCGACCGGTTCGTGATCACCAACATGCGCGTCTTCCGCGTGCACGGCGTGCTCTCGCAGAGCCTCGCCACCATGCCGCTGAGCCGGATCCTCGACATCTCGGTGCAGAAGCCGTTGCACGGACGGATCCTCGGATTCGGCCACTTCTGCTTCGAGTCCGCGGCCCAGGAGCAGGGCCTGCGCGACATCCGGTATGTCGGTCGTCCCGACGACCGTGACCTGGCCATCCAGCGGGTGGTCCAGCGCGCCGGCCTCCGCGGCCCCCGCGTCCCGAACTGAATTGAATGGGCCGAGCGCGTCGTCGCTCCGCTCCGCCGCGCTGCCGGCCGCGCGGTCGAGGCCGGCAGTACCGGTCGTTCGTCGGCGTCCACAGCCCGGCACGGCGGAAAGCGCCGGACTTCTCGGCTCCGATCGCTCGTTCCTCGCTCACTGCGCCTCCTCGGCCGTCGTTCCCGCCGTAGCCTCGGTGAGGACTCGGCAGCGCCGTCCGTAGGATTGGGCGCATGACGCAGCAGCCGTTCTCCCGTCCTGGCGCGATCGACCTGTCCGCCCTCAAGCGGACCCCGCCGCCGGCCGGCGGCGGTGCTCCCGCCGGCCCTGCCGGGGGTTCCGGAGCGGGCGGCGGCTCGACGTCGGCGTACTCCGTCAGCGTGGACGAGGCCAACTTCCAGGCCGTGCTCGAGGCGTCGATGACCGCACCGGTCGTGCTGGTCTTCTCCTCGCCCTCGCAGTCGCCGGAGAGTGCCCAGCTCGCGCTGGACGTTGCCACCGTGGCTGACGAGTACGACGGCCGGTTCCTCGCGGCATCCATCGATGTGGATGCCGTCCCGCAGATCGCCCAGGCCATGCAGATCCCGCAGGTGCCGCTGATGCTGGTGCTGCTCGACGGGCGCCCGGCCACCCAGCCGATCCCGGGTGCGGCGCCGATCGACGACATCCGCGCCCTGTTCAACCAGCTCGCCCAGCAGCTGACCGCGCAGGGCATCGCCGGTCGCCACCAGCCCAACGCCTTCGGCGCGGCCGGAGCCGAAGTGGCCGAGGGCGAAAAGCCGACGATCGACCCGCGCTACGTCCCGGCCCAGGACGCACTGGCCGCCGGTGACATCGACGCTGCGGTCGCTGAATACCAGAAGCTCGTCAATGCCAACCCGGCCGACCACGAGGCCGCCGCCGGGCTGGCGATGGCCAAGTTGCTGCAGCGCACCCAGGGTGTCGACCTCAACGCCGCCCGTGCCGAAGCGGCCGCGAACCCCGACGACGTCGATGCGCAGACCATGGTCGCCGACCTCGACATGCTCGGTGGCCACGTCGAGGACGCCTTCGCGCGGCTCGTCGAGCTCGTCCGTCGCACCTCCGGCAAGGAGCGCGACAAGGCCCGCGAACACCTCGTCGCCCTGTTCGCCACCGTCGGCAACGAGGACCCGCGAGTCCTCAAGGGCCGCCAGGCGTTGGCCTCCGCGCTGTTCTGACGGCTCCGATGGGTTTCGCGCGAGGCGCCGGCCACCTCCTGCGCGGCGTGAAGCTGTGGCGGGAGCGCCCGCGGCTGATGCTGCTCGGGATGATTCCGGCTGCGATCGTCGCGGTCCTCGTCGCGGCGATGCTGGTGGTCCTCGTGCTCTACGTCGATGACCTGATCGACTGGGCCACGCCCTTCGCCGACGGCTGGGACTCGGCGCTGCGCGGGATCTTCCGTGGAGCGCTCTACCTCCTGGTCCTGGCCGGCTCCGGCATGCTCGCCGTGATCACCTTCACCGGACTGACCCTGGCCGTCGGCGATCCCTTCTACGAGAAGATCTGGAAGGAGGTCGAGCTCTCGCTCGGCGGTGACGTTCCGGAGAGCGGCGTCGGCTGGGTGCGCGGCGCGATCGACGGCCTGGTGCTGGTGTTCTTCGGCATCCTCACCGCGATCGTGGTCTTCCTGATCGGCCTGCTGCCGGTGATCGGCGCCGTCGTCGGTGCGGTCGCCGGACTGGTCGTGGCCGGGCGGCTGCTCGCGGGCGAGCTGGTCTCCCGACCGCTCGAGGCGCGCGGGATGGACCGGGCCGCCCGGGCCGCGCTGATGAAACGACACCGTGGCGCGATGATCGGCTTCGGCGTGTGTGTGCAGGCCTGCTTCCTGGTGCCCTTCGGAGGCATCCTGGTCATGCCCGCAGCCGTCGCGGGCGCGACCTACCTCGCCCGTGAGGCGCTGGACTCAAGCCCGAAGGTCAGCTGAACGCGGCCACCACCGCCTGCACCGCCGGCGAATCCGCCATGGTGCGCCGGTGCAGGGCGTCGATCAGCCGGATCGGCTCCGGATCGGTGACCCGTACGGCGACCAGGTCCTCGCCCAGCGGGGCACGGCCCAGCCGCGGGACGAGCGCGACGCCGAGCCCGGCGCGGACCAGCGCCAGGTGGGAGTCGAACTCCGCGGAGACATGGGCGATCCGCGGCGGGCGCCCGGTGCCGTCGTACATCCGCGACAGCCACTGACGGCAGATACTGCCCTCCAAAGTGGCGATCCAGTCGACGTCGACCAGGTCGTGCGGGGTGACCCGCTTGCGCCGGGCGAGTGGGTCGTCGCGGTGCACGATCAGGTCCGCCAGGTCGCTGGGCAGGGGAGTGGACACCACGTGGTCGGGCACCGCGAGGGGTACGCCGCCCCAACGGTGCACGATCCCGAGCTCGACCTGACCGGTGGCAACGAGGTCGACGGCATCCCAGGGCTCGGCCTCGCGCAGGGTGAGGGTGAGGTCGGGATGCTCGTCACGCAGTCGGCGCGCGATCGGCGCGACCAGGCCGCGCATCGCGGTCGAGAAGGCAGCGAGGCGGACCCGTCCGGACACGACGCCCGCACGCTGGCGAAGACCGGCCTCGAGCTGTTCGAGGTCGGCGAGGACCTGTTCGCCGGCGTCGACGAGGTGCTGGCCGTGGCTGGTGAG
>JASLDK010000008.1 GCA_030145945.1 Nocardioides sp. | reverse complement strand
TCGTAGGTGAGCAGCACGTTGCCGACACCCTTCTTGAACGCCTCGGTCGCCTCACGGCCGCTGGCGGCCCAGGTGGTGACGTTCTTGAAGACCTTCTTGAGGAACGCGTCCGCCTGCTCCTCGGTCGCGCCGTTCTGCTTGGCGTAGGTGTAGAGGGCGAGGATGTTCCACTTGGCCGAGCCGGAGCTGGCCGGGTCCGGGGTGACGATCTTGACGTCGTCGCGGGTCAGGTCGCCCCAGTCCTTGATGCCGAGCGGGTTGCCCTTCTGGGTCGCGATCACCGCGACGGAGGTGGAGACGATGCCCTTGTTGGGGCCGGCGTTCCAGTCGTCGGCCACGAGACCGGCGTCGACGAGACGCGTCATGTCGGGCTCGAGGGAGAACACGACATAGTCGACGTCCTTGCCCTTGGTGTCGGCGACCTTGCGGCTCTGGTCCCCCGAGGGACCGTAGGAACCGGAGAAGGTGACGCCCTTGCCGTCGGCGGTCTTGTTGAACTCGGTGGCGGCGGCCTTGTTGCCCGCCTCAGGTACGGCGAAGCCCACGATGTTGATCGTGTCGGCCTTGGCAGTGTCACTGCCCCCCGCGCTGCTGCAGGCAGTGGCGGAGAGTGCTGCCAGGAAACCGACGACTCCGAGGGCCACTGTCCGATGCGTTCGCTTCATGTACCTGTTCCTTGCTCATTCGGTCCGGCCTCTCGGGGGCCGGATCTTAAACTCAAGTGGAATAATACACATTAGATAGTTAAGCGACCAAATGCCGCGTTCGAGTGGACAGGCTCGGGCGTACGCCGAGGCGCGGACTATCGTGGCGATCAGGGTTTTCGAACCCCCTCGCTCGGGCGAGCGCGGGCACACTGGACAGGTGGCCACGCAAAAGTGGAACGTGTTCTAGATTTGGCTCTAGAATCGAGCCACCTGAAGCTGTCGTCGCCCCCGTGCGTGGCGATGTCGAGAGAAGTGGAGCAGGCGTGAGTCAGACCAAGCAGGTCAAGCAGCTGGACCGGGTCATCATCCGGTTCGCCGGCGACTCCGGTGACGGCATGCAGCTGACCGGCGACCGGTTCACGCAGGAGTCGGCCGTCTTCGGCAACGACCTCGTGACGCTGCCCAACTTCCCGGCCGAGATCCGCGCGCCCCAGGGCACCATCCCGGGTGTCTCGTCATTCCAGGTCCACTTCGCGGACCACGACATCCTCACTGCGGGCGACCGGCCCGACGTGCTGGTCGCGATGAACCCGGCCGCCCTCAAGGCCAACCTCGGTGACCTGCCGCGCGGCGCGACGATCATCGTCGACACCCACGACTTCACCAAGCGCAACCTGGAGAAGGCCGGCTACACCTCCAACCCGCTCGACAAGCTGGGTGAGGTCGACGACATCCTCGCGGGCTTCCAGGTCCAGCCCGTCGACCTGACCGGCATCACAGTGGAGGCGGTCAAGGAGTTCGGACTCTCCCGCAAGGACGCCGCCCGCGCGAAGAACATGTTCGCCCTCGGCCTGCTGTCGTGGATGTATGGCCGCCCCACCGAGCCGACCATCACCTTCCTGGAGAAGAAGTTCGCGAAGGTCGCCGACATCCTCGGCGCCAACATCGCGGCCTTCAAGGCGGGTTGGAACTACGGCGAGACCACCGAGACCTTCGTCGTCCAGTACGAGATCAAGCCGGCCCGGATGAACGCCGGCACCTACCGCAACATCACTGGCAACCTGGCGCTGTCCTACGGTCTCGTGGCGGCCGGCGTGCGGTCCGACCTCCCCGTCTTCCTGGGGTCCTACCCGATCACCCCGGCCTCCGACATCCTGCACGAGCTCAGCAAGCACAAGGCCTTCGGCGTGACCACGCTGCAGGCCGAGGACGAGATCGCCGGCATCGGTGCCGCGATCGGCGCCGCCTTCGCCGGACAACTCGCGGTCACCACCACCTCGGGCCCCGGCATCGCGCTCAAGTCCGAGGCGATCGGCCTCGCGGTGATGACCGAGCTGCCGCTCGTCATCGTCAACGTGCAGCGCGGTGGACCCTCCACCGGTCTGCCGACCAAGACCGAGCAGGCCGACCTGCTGCAGGCGATGTACGGCCGCAACGGCGAAGCCCCGGTCCCGATCGTGGCGCCCCAGTCGCCCGGTGACTGCTTCGCCGCCGCCGTCGAGGCCGCGCGGATCGCGATCACCTACCGCACCCCCGTGTTCCTGCTCTCCGACGGCTATCTCGCCAACGGCTCCGAGCCGTGGGCGATCCCGTCCGTCGAGGACCTGCCGGTCATCGAGGCGAACTTCGCCACCGAGGCCAACCACGCCTCCGCCAAGGCGGTTGCATCGGGGGACAGCGAGAACGACCAGTTCTGGCCCTACCTCCGCGACCCCGAGACCCTGGCCCGTCCGTGGGCGATCCCCGGCACCGCCGGCCTCGAGCACCGCATCGGCGGACTGGAGAAGAGCGGCACCGTCGCCAACGGCGACGGCAACATCTCCTATGACCCCGCCAACCACGACGCGATGGTCCGGCTACGTGCGGAGAAGGTACAGCGGATCGCCGCCTCCCTCCCGCCGCTCCAGGTCGACGACCCGTCGGGCAAGGCCAAGGTCCTCGTGATCGGCTGGGGCTCGACGTACGGCCCGATCGGCGCTGCCTGCCGTCGCGTGCGACGTGCGGGCTACGACGTCGCGCAGGTGCACCTGCGCCACCTCAACCCGTTCCCGCAGGATCTCGGCGAGATCCTCAAGGGCTACGACAAGGTCCTCGTCCCCGAGATGAACCTCGGCCAGCTCTCCAAGATGCTGCGCGCCGAATACCTCGTCGACGCCCAGGGCTACAACCACGTCTACGGGCTGCCGCTCAAGGCCGCCGAGCTTGCCGAGGCCATCGGCCTGCTCGTCGGCGAGGCCGAGGGCCGCGAGGTCAACCTCGGTGAGCACGGGCTCAACCTGCCCGCCGACCACGAATCGAACCCTGCGGAGGCTGCCCAGTGAGCACCATCGATCTCCCCATGCCCGTGCTGGGCACCGCCCTCGTCCCCACCGTCGACGAGGGCGTGAAGCAGACCGCCAAGGAGTTCTCCAGCGACCAAGAGGTCCGCTGGTGCCCCGGCTGCGGTGACTACGCCGTCCTCAAGGCGGTCCAGTCGTTCCTGCCCGACCTCGGGCTGCGCCGCGAGAACATCGTCTTCGTCTCCGGCATCGGCTGCTCCTCGCGGTTCCCCTACTACCTCGACACCTACGGCATGCACTCGATCCACGGCCGCGCGCCGTCGATCGCGACCGGCATCGCCACGGCCCGCGAGGACCTGTCCGTATGGGTCGTCACCGGTGACGGCGACGCGCTGTCCATCGGCGGCAACCACCTCATCCACGCGCTGCGCCGCAACGTCAACATGACGATCCTGCTGTTCAACAACCGGATCTACGGCCTGACCAAGGGGCAGTACTCCCCCACCTCCGAGGTCGGCAAGGTCACCAAGTCGACCCCCGTCGGCTCAGTCGACCAGCCGTTCAACCCGGTCTCGCTGGCACTCGGCGCCGAGGCCTCCTTCGTCGCGCGGACCATCGACTCCGACCGCAAGCACCTCACCGCCGTGCTCGCCGCGGCAGCCGCCCACCGCGGCACCTCGTTCGTCGAGATCTACCAGAACTGCCCCATCTTCAACGACGGCGCCTTCGACGCCATCAAGGGCATGGGGGACTTCGACCGCGACGCCGCCCAGCACGCCGTCATCCCGCTCACCCACGGCGAGCCGATCACCTTCGGGACACGCGACGAGACGACCGGGCTGGGCGACAAGGCCCTGGTCCGGGCGGCCTCCGGTGGTGTCGAGGTCGTCGAGACCACCTCCGTGACGGCCGACGCGATCCTGGTCCACGACGCCCACCAGTCCGACCCGTCGACCGCGTTCGCGATCTCGCGCCTCACCGACGCCGGCTTCCTCAACCGGAGCCCGATCGGCATCTTCCGACAGGTCGACCGCCCGACGTACGACGACCAGGCCCGCGCCCAGGTCACCCTCGCCAGCGAGCAGGCCGCCGCCAAGGGCAGTCCGACCGAGCGCCTCACTGCGCTCATCAACGCCGGCGACACCTGGACGATCGACTGAGGCTGGTCTCCCAGAGCAACGACAAGCGCCGCCGAGCATTGCTCGGCGGCGCTTGTCGTCGTTGCTGTCGATCAACGCATCAACGGCGCGTGACCGGGACCTTCATGGTGGCCTTGGCGTAGACCGCGTCACCCTTGGCGACGACCTTGTACTTGGTCTTGCCGGCGTGCAGGGAGCGGAACACGATCTTCTTGGTGATGCCGGCGGCGTTGGTCTTGGCCTTCTTGACCAGGCGCCACTTGCCTCCGGACTTCACGTAGACCTTGAACTTCACGCCGGACGCCAGCGGGTTGACCGAGAACTTGGCCCACAGCGGCTTCTTGCGCGCGTTGGTGGTGGTGCAGCGGCAGTCGGCGATGACGATTTCGCGCGGCGTCACGCCGGCCTGCTGGGCGGCTGCAGCGGCGGGCTTGGCCGCCACGGTGTCGGTGGCCTGCGCTGCGGGGGCCAGGGTCAGGCCGAGGAGCGTGGCCGTGAAGGCCGCCAACAGCACGGAGATGGTGCGAGTGAATCGCATAGGGAATCTCCCTCTCAAGATCGAGGATCGTTCATGAACACGAGGCTCGTGCCCAGCTGAGCGCGACCTGAAACACGGCAGAGCGAGACCTGGGCCACGCGCCGGGACGGCCACGTCCTAGAGTCCCAGTGTGTCGGATCAGCGCCGCGGCTTCCTCCTGGGGGTGCTCGCCTACGTGTTGTGGGGCGGCTTTCCGCTCTACTGGCCGCACCTGAAACCGAGCGGAGCGGCGGAGATCCTTGCCCACCGCATGGTGTGGTCCCTGGTCGTCATGGGCGTTCTCGTCGTCGCCCTGCGCCGAGTCGAGGCGTTGCGCGAGATCCTGCGCGATCGCCGTACGACGCTGCTGCTGATCGTGGCTGCGGCGATCATCACCTCCAACTGGGGCACCTACATCTACGGCGTCAACAGCGGGCACGTGGTGGAGACCAGCCTGGGGTACTTCATCAACCCGCTGTTCACGATCCTGCTCGGGGTGTTGGCACTGCACGAGCGGCTCAACCGCGACCCACTGGGTGCGGTTGAGCC
>JASLDK010000408.1 GCA_030145945.1 Nocardioides sp. | reverse complement strand
CCGTCGACCTGGGTCCCGTAGGGCACGTCGAGCACCCACAGCCGCTCCCCCGGCCCCACGAACGGCAGTGGTCGCTGGCTCTGACTCGACGAGCTGCGCCGTGAGGAGGAGCGGCGTCGGGTGCTGGATCGACGGGCCACGGCGCCCATCCTCCCCGGTCGGACTTCAGTGCCCGCGCAGCCCCTCCACCGATCCCCCGATCTGCGCTCCACCGGCCGTCATCCGGGCCAGGAACCGCCGCTGCTCGCGATCCCCGCGTCGAGCCGCGCGCTCCAGTCCGCCCGGCAACTCCCGCGCGACCGAACGCACCAGGTTCACCGGGATGCGCAGCGCCGGATACCAGGGCAGCGTGTACGGCGAGAGGCCGAGCTGCCGCGCGACGCCGGGTCCGAGACCGCCGATGAGAACGGACATGTGCTGGGAGCGGGCGATCCGCCGCCGCACCCGCTGGAAGCGTGCGAAGTTCCAGAGCAGCGGATCCTCGGCCATCGGCATCGCCAACTGGCGTGAAGTCTCGTCGGGGGTCGCGATGGCCGACAGGGTGTGCACCTGGATCCGGACGGCGTCGCGGAAGCTGTCCGGCAGGAACTCCTCGCGCACCCCGATCAGCCAGCCGACGTACCGGGTCACCTGCGCGATCGCCTCCAGGTTGCGCGGCGACTGGACGAGGCCGAGACCCATCACCGCGGTGGTCGGGACGATCAATGAGCCGTGGATGGTCGCGGCCATGTCGGTCTGGTTGATCGGCAGGCCGAAGGCGGCGGCGTTCCAGTCCTTCATGGCGCCGACATGACGCCGGATGAAGGAGTGGATCAGCCGCACCTGCAGGGTTGCGCGGTAGCCCGCCCCGCCACGTCGCAGCCCATCGACCTCCATCAGGTCGAGCGCCCACTGCGTCGTCTCGGCGTAACGCTGATTGGAGCCCTTCTCCAACGCGCCGGTGCGCAGCAGCGTCTGGTTGAAGCCGGAGAACAGGTAGCCGCCGAGCATCGCGACGTCGCGGGCGACGTACATCGCATCGGCGCCACCGCTGCGCATCGCCAGGACACCGCGTTCGATCACCGACCAGTCGACCCAGTCCGGCGTGGCCTCGACCTCTGCGAAGAGCGCTCGCAACGGTGCCGGCGCGTCGGGCACGGCGTCGATCCCCCGCGAGAGCGCGAGGTCGAACATCGCCTTGCCCTGCTTGCGACCGAACTCGAACATCCAGTCCACGACGGCATCCATCAATGGATCGCCCTCGAGGAGGCACTCGCCGAACCGCCGGAACTCGGCCTCGCTCGGAGGACCGATCCGCAACGCACCAGCCAACAACCGGACCGAGAAGGGCACCGGCAGCGGAGCGTCGGGATGGCGCGTCGGGATCACCTCGGCCGCAGACACCTGGTCGACAGCGTTCATGCCGGCAACCGCAGCGCGCCGGGAGCAGAGGAAGGCACGGCTGGAGACTTCGGCGGCACAGCAGCGATCCGTTCGTACGCCGCACCCAACGCCGGACGGGAGTCTGCCTCGCCCTTGTTGGGCCAGAACGCCATTGCTCGCTCGGCCTGCGCAGTGATGGTCAGCGAGGGGTTCACACCGAGGTTGGCGGTGATCGCGCTGCCGTCCGCGATGTGCAGCCCAGGATGCCCGTGCACCCGCTGGTAGGGATCGATCACGCCCGTCGCCGCCGACGTCCCGATCGTGCAACCGCCGATGTAGTGGGCTGTTGCGGGGATGTTGAAGATGTCCGTCCCGATGTTGCCGGTCACGCCGTCCGCGGCCGCGGCGTACTCCCTCGCGACCTCGTGCGCGACCGGGATCCAGTCCGGGTTGGGCTCCCCCGTGCCCTGCTTGGTCTTGAGCAGCCCACCCTTGCGGTACGACGTCAGCGAGTTGTCGAGCGACTGCATGACGAGCAGGATCACCGAGCGCGAGGAGGCATCGCGCACGCTCATCGTTCGCAGGGACGCGACCGGATGCAGGACCAGCGTCAGCAGCAGCCGCAGGAAGCGGAAGGCGCCGCCGTCCACCATCGGCACGGTCTGCAGGAACAGCGAGTTGTGGCCCTTGCCGTAGGTGCAGACCTCGACGTGGGTCTGCGGCTCCGGGTGGATCGACGAGGTGATCGCGACCCCCTGGGCGAGGTCGGTGCGGCTGCGGCTGGTGACGCCGATGATCGCCTCGGAGTTGCTGCGGGTGAGCTCGCCGAGTCGTGGCGACAGGCCCGGCAGGGTGCCGTCGTCGCGCAGCTTGTGCAACAGCTTCTGGGTGCCGAGCGCGGCGGCGGCGAAGACGACCTGCTCGGCGGTGAAGGTCCGCCGACCCCTCCGCACCTTGCCGTTCGAACGCTCGGTGTCGATCACGTAGCCACCAGAACCATCGGGTCGCACGGACGTGACGGTGGTCAGCGGGTGGACCTCGGCGCCCTTCTGCTCGGCGAGATAGAGGTAGTTGAGGGTGGTGATGTTCTTCGCGTTGTGCTTGCAGCCGGTGAAGCACTCCGAGCAGTGGATGCAGCCCGCTCGTCGTGGCCCCGCCCCGCCGAAGTAGGGGTCCTCGACCTCGACGCCTTCCTTGCCCTCGTTGAAGAAGACGCCGACCTGGGTCTTGTGGAAGGTGTCGGCGACGCCGCGTCCGCTGGCGACCTGCAGCAACAAGTCGTCCTTGGGACCCACCCGCGGGTTCTCGGTGACGCCGAGCATCCGCTTCGCCTGGTCGTAGTAGGGCGCCAACTCATCGCGCCAGTCGGTGATCCCACGCCAGGCTGGGTCGTCGTAGAACTCGGGCAACGGTTCGTAGAGCGTGTTGCCGTAGATCAGCGATCCGCCGCCGACGCCCGCACCGCTGAACACCAGACACTTGCCCAGCGCACTGATCCGCTGCGGTCCGGTGAGACCCAGGCGCGGTGCCCAGATGGACTTGCGGACGTTCCAGTTGGTCTTCGGCAGGTCCTTGACGTTCCACCGTCGTCCCGCCTCGAGTACGCCGACCCGGTAGCCCTTCTCGGTCAGCCGAAGTGCCGTGACGCTGCCGCCGAAGCCCGAGCCGACGACGAGGACGTCGTAGTCATGTCCGGTGTGCTTGCCCATCAGGAGATCACCTCGTAGTCGTCGGCCGAGAAGGTTGCTTCACGCTTGTACTGCACACCCAACAGCGGCCAGTTGGCGGTGATCCGCCCGTCCGCTTGGCGATACCAGGACGTGCACTGGCTCCACACGCTGTTCCCGAGCTCGGCCTGGATGCGGTCGTCGTACCTCTCCTCGACGTCCGGCCGGATGGTGAGCGCACCACCGACGGAGGCGAGGTGCGCGACGTAGTCGCCGAGATACTTCGCCTGTGCCTCGAGGAAGTAGATGATCGAGCCGCCACCGGTGTTGGTGTTGGGCCCGTACATCACGAACAGGTTGGGGAATCGCGGCACGGTCATGCCGTAGTAGGCATGCGGCCCGTCCTTCCACTCCTCGTGCAGGTCGCGGCCGCCGGGGCCGGTGATCGACATCGGCGCGAGGAACTCCTGCACCTTGAACCCGGTCCCCCAGATCACCACGTCCACGGGATGCACCGTGCCGTCGACGGTCACGACGCCAGCGGGCGTGATCTCGCGGATCCCGTCGGTCACCAGATCGACGTTGGGCTGCGCGAGCGCGGGCAGGTAGTCGTTGGAGAAGAGCACTCGCTTGCAGCCGATCGGATAGTCGGGCCACACCTTCTCGAACAGCCCGGGTTTCGCCTTCGTCTGGCGACGCATGTGCTGCCTGGAGACCGTCCTGATCACTGCAGCGAGCGGCTTCGCGTAGACCCACGCGACGCTGAGCGTCTCGACCAGGCCGTACCACGTGCCCCGCTCGGCCAGCTCGGTCAGCGGCGCCTTCTCGAAGACCTTGTGGTGCAGGCCGGAGAACTCCCGGTCCGGGCGAGGAATGATGTACGGCGACGACCGCTGGAAGACCGTCAGGTGGCCGACCTGCGGCTGGATGGCCGGCACGAACTGGATCGCGCTCGCGCCCGTCCCGATCACCGCGACCCGCTTCCCGGTCAGGTCGACGTCGTGGTCCCAGGTGGCCGAGTGGAACGCCTCGCCGGCGAAGGACTCCAGCCCCTCAATCCTGGGGTACGCCGGACGCGACAGTTGCCCGACGGCGGACACCAGCACGTCGACGACGACCGGCTCACCGTTGTCGACCTCGATCGTCCAGGTGCGGGTCGCCTCGTCGTAGGCAGCAGCTGTCACCTCCGTCCTGAAGCGGACGTGTCGGCGCACGTCGTACTTGTCGGCGACATGGCGGATGTAGTCCAGGATCGCGGGCTGGCGGGAGAACCGGTGCGGCCAGCGGGGGTTGGGTTCGAAGGAGTAGGAGTAGAAGGGCGACGGGACGTCGCAGGCTGCCCCCGGGTAGGTGTTCTCGCGCCACACACCACCGACGTCGTCGGCCTTCTCGAGCACGACGATGTCGTCGAAGCCGCGTCTCTTGAGCTCGATCACGGCGGCGAGACCGCCGAAACCGGTGCCGATGACGGCGATCCTCGGGGTCATGGCGCGATGATCGCACACGGGCCGCGCCTCGCGCGGTCACTTCAAGGTGCCGCGATCGCCCCAGGCTTCGAGTTGGCTCGTCGAGGTGGGACGGACCAGGGTGAACAGGAATCCGCCGCCCCCGGCGAGCGAGTCGGTGCTGTCCGGGATCGGCGCACAGTCGAAGTCCAGCGAGGAGAGCGGACTGACCGACGACTGCCAACCGAGCTCAGCGGCCTTCGGCTCGAGGTCCTTGCAGTCGACGCCCGGCGCAACGACGAGCGTGCCGGACACGGATGCTCCGTCCGTCGCCTGGCGCGGACGGTAGGTCGCCTCACTCACCATGACGACCCCCTGCACCTGCTTCAGGGCCTCCACGAGGACAGCGATCTGGTCGACACACTGACTCGACGCACACGACGCGACCGCCGCCTCCTGTTTCGCCAGCTCGTCGTTGAGCTTGTCGACCGGACGCTCGTCGTTGCACCCGGCCAGGAGCGGCACGACGAGCAGTCCGCCGACCACCGCCACCAGGGCCCTCATGGCTTGCGGGTGATCGTGTAGGTGCTGGTGCTGGTCTT
>JASLDK010000366.1 GCA_030145945.1 Nocardioides sp. | reverse complement strand
GGCCGCTCGCTCCGGTTCTCGCTGCTCTTCCTGGGCGTCGACTTCGCGCTGCACTGAGATCGTGCTGAGTCGGGAGGTCGAGGAGCTCGCACAGCGGGCGTGGTCCGGAGGTCGAGGAGCTCGCGGAGCGAGCGTCACGAGACCCCCGCGATGGCTCCCGCAGAGCATGCTTTCGGTAGCATGCGCTCATGCTCAGCCAGATCAGCCAGGTCGCCCTCCTCGTTCGCGCGGCGGAGGAGCACCTCGAGCCCGCAGCCGTGAACCCGTGGTTCATCGGTGGCGGCGTGTTCGCCTTCCTGCTGCTGCTCCTCATCGGCCTGGTGTGGTTCGGCGGCGGCCGCGAGCACAGCTGAGCCACGTCGATGGTTCAGGACTGAGTCGGTGACCGACGCTCCTCGTCGTACCCGACTCGGGGTGATGGGCGGAACCTTCGACCCCATCCACCACGGCCACCTCGTCGCGGCCTCCGAGGTGCAGAGCTGGTTCGACCTCGACGAGGTCGTGTTCGTTCCCACCGGACAGCCGTGGCAGAAGGCGGACCGTGAGGTCGCGCCGGCCGAGCACCGCTACCTGATGACCGTGGTGGCCACCGCCGCCAATCCGCGGTTCACGGTCAGCCGGGTCGACATCGACCGCGACGGGCCGACGTACACCATCGACACTCTGCGGGACCTGCGCGCGCAACGACCCGAAGCCGATCTCTACTTCATCACCGGCGCGGATGCGCTGACCGAGATCTTCAGCTGGCGCAACGCGGACGAGCTCTTCGAGCTGGCGCACTTCGTCGGCTGCACCCGGCCGGGGTCGGAGATGGACCCGGAGACCCTGGAGCGGATCCCGCACGATCGCGTCACCATGGTCGAGATCCCGGCACTCGCGATCTCCTCAACCGAATGCCGTCAGCGCCAACGCGCCGGACACCCGGTCTGGTACCTCGTGCCCGACGGCGTCGTCCAATACATCACCAAGCACGGCCTCTACACGGCCGATCGCGCCCCGGAGGTCGAGGAGGTTGCGCAGCAACCGTCACGAGACCCGGGCAACTCCACCGGAACGGAAACCCATGACCGCCACTGACCACGCCGTCGAGCTCGTCCGCACCGCTGCGCTCGCCGCAGCCGACAAGCTCGCGACCGACCAGCTCGCCTTCGATGTCAGCGAGCAGCTCGCCATCACCGACGCCTTCCTGCTCGCCACCGGCGCCAACGACCGTCAGGTCCGCGCGATCGTCGAGGAGATCGAGGACAAGCTGCGCGAGCTCGACGCCAAGCCGATCCGGCGTGAGGGCCACCGCGACGGACGCTGGGTGCTGCTCGACTACGGCGACGTCGTGATCCACGTGCAGCACAGCGAGGAGCGTGAGTTCTACGCCCTCGAGCGGCTGTGGCGCGATTGCCCGACGATCGAGCTCCCGGCCGAGATCAACGGTCCGGTCGCGCCGTCCGCCGAGTGACCCGCCGCCTCGTCGTCCTGCGACACGGCCGCACCGCCTGGAACGCCGAGCGCCGCATCCAGGGCCAACTCGACGTCGAGCTCGACGAGGTCGGCATCGAGCAGGCGCGAACGGTCGCCCCTCTCGTCGCGGCAATGGAGCCGACGTTGCTGTGGTCCAGCGACCTCGCTCGGGCCCGCCGAACCGCCGAGATCGTTGCCAGCGAGGTCGGGCTCGTGCCGGCGTACGACGTGCGTCTGCGGGAGTTCCGCCTCGGGGACTACCAGGGCCGCACACACGCGGAGATCGAGGCCTCCGGTCCCGCTGCCTTCGAGCGGTTCCAGCACGGCGAGTGGGACGACATCCCGGGCGGGGAGACGACCGTCGAGGTGGCCGGCCGCTTCGCAGCAGTCCTGACCGATCTCGCCGCGGCGCTCGGCCCTGACGAGACCGGTGTCGCCGTCTCCCACGGCGCCGCCACCCGCTCGGGCATCGTCACCTTTCTCGGCTGGCCGCTGACCATGGCCCGTGACCTCCGTGCCCTCGGCAACTGCGGTCGCGTCGTGCTGGAGGAGCGCGTCGCGGGGGAGTGGGCGCTCGCCGCCTACAACCTCTGAAACATCCACCCCGATTTCACCTTGCCCGCCAGCATTGGCTATTGTTTCCGTCGTTGCCCCGCCTTCGGGTGGAGCGATGACCCCGGGGGTGTGGCGCAGCTGGTAGCGCACCTGCATGGCATGCAGGGGGTCAGGGGTTCGAGTCCCCTCACCTCCACCGGTAGAAGTCCGCAGGGCTGAGATAGAAAACTGTCTCTGACCTGCGGACTTTCTCGTTTTGGCCAGTGATGGAGTTCCGAGCCCTCACGAAGGGTTGAACTGCCTTGAACAGGCTCCGGCACCACAAAAGCACCAGAAATCCATCAGGTTTCGGCGCGTCTCGCGCTGGCTCGGCTCCTGCGGACCCAGCGTCGGTCGGGCCGGCGCACCTGAGCGGTATGACCACCGATCACGCCAATCTCGCAAGCCACGCACAGGCACACGCGCTCCCGTCTGATGGCCGGGCTGATGGCCGGGTTGATGGCCGGGTTGATGGCCGGGCCGACGGTGAGGCTGATGGCGGGGCTGACGACAGGGTCGTCGTCGGAGTCTTCGAGACCGCCTACTCGATCAAGGAGCTCGCCGAGCAGCTCCACGTCTCCTGCCAGACCCTCTACGATCTGCGCAGCCAGGGGCGCGGCCCGACGGGTTTCCGCGTCGGCAGGCAGCTCCGGTTCCGCCGATCCGAGGTCGAAGCCTGGCTGCTCCGGATGGAGGCCGAAGACCTCGACCGCCACGCCGAGGCAGGCCGGTCATGAGCGGCCGGTCATGAGCGGCCGGCCCCGAACGGCGATCGGAACCTACGGGACCGTCCACGTGCGGCGAGTCGCCGCTCGCCGCTTCCGAGCGCGCACCCGGTTCCGAGACGCGGACGGGCAGCTCCGTGAGGTGAAGGCGACCGCCGCGACGCGCAACCGAGCGATCGCCGAGCTCAAGGAGCGTCTCGTCAAGCGGCCCGGCTACGGGACCGGTGGGGCGCTGAGCCTGCGCAGCCCGTTCACCGACCTCGCCGAGCTGTGGCTCGCCGAGCTGGAAGGGCGAGACATCTCGGAAGGGACCAAGGACAACTATCGCGACGATCTGCGCGTCCACGTCCGGCCGTACTTCGAGGGCTACGCCCTCGGCGAGATCACCACCGGACGAGTGGAAACGTTCCTGAAGCAGCAGTCCGCCGTCTCCTACTCACGGGCCAAGCACACCCGGACCTTGCTCAACCAGCTCTTCGGCTACGCGCTGCGCAACGACGCAGTCGGGAGGAACCCCGTCGAGGGCACCTCGCCGCTGAAAAGGCCCAAGGGAACCCCGCAGGCCCTGACGCTGGAGCAGATCGCTGCGATCCGTGCCGCGGCCGCGAACTGGCGGACCGGCCCGAACGTGAAGGGGCCGAAGCCTGACGGGCAGGTCCGAGACGTGCTCGAGGTGCTACTGGGCACCAGCATGCGCCCCGGCGAGGTGCTCGCCTTGCGCCCTGTCGGCCTGCGAGAGACGAAGGCCGGCATGGTCGCCGACGTGTGCGGCACCGTCGTGACACGCAAAGGTGTAGGCACCTACCGTCAGGACCGGCCGAAGACCGACGCGTCGATCCGCACCATCCCGGTTCCGGAGTTCGCCTCCGTCGTGCTTCGCCGCAGGCTCAAGAACATGGATGAGTCGCACGGCGAGCAGACCATCTTCCACAACCGCGCCGGCGGCCCGTTGACCCAGCACAACGTCCGGCGCACCTTCCGGGAGTTCCTCGCCACTGCCGGGCTCAGCCAGTCGGGCATCACGCCCCGCTGGTACCGACGCACCGGCGCGACCGTCCTGGCACGCGGTCTCGGCGCCGACGCCGCGGCCATCCACCTCGGCCACACCTCAACAGCGATCACGGAGGGGCACTACATCGAGCCCGACAAGACGATCGACTTCGGCGCTGCCGCCGTGATCGAGCGGACACTCCGTCCGGTCAATCCCGACGGCGCGTTCCTCGCCCGACCGGTCGACGAGAACGAAGAGGACCTCCTTGACCTGCTCGACGGACTGGAGGCAGGCGATGCCGATGAAGCGTCGTGAGGGCAGGGCATGCACCGTCCTACGCTCAGGGGAGATCTGGGACTGATCGAGGCCTGGCTGTACACGTTCGCCCCGAGCACCTGGGAACGGGGCCTCGCCGCACGCGCCGGACGCCATTGGCGGCACCCTCAAGGACGACGTCCCGCTCGACGTGGAACCCGTCAGATCATCTGATGTCGGTCCGGACCAATGCTCAGACGACCGCAGGGATCAGAGCGATGGTCCGGCGTGGATGTCCCGGGTCCCGGCTCGATGGATGAGGGCCGCGTGGAGGTCAGCCCGGGCTGGTCCGGGGGACCGTCCCCCGACGTGGCGCTGAGAGGCCAAGTTGTTGCGGATGGTGTCGATCAGCTCGACATGGGTGGTGCGGTCTACTGGCATGAATCTTTCCCGGACGGGGGCGACGAGGCTGCCGGTGCCGCCCACGAGGCGGGGGAGAGGGACTCGTTGGAAGAACATCTGGCGGTCGATGCCGTCCTCGATGACGTCGGCGATGCGCTTGTCGAGTCGTTCGAACAGGACCTGGAAGCCGCCGAGGACCCGTGGTTCCACGATGGCGTCGGCAGGCAGCGCTCGGATGCGGCTGACGACGGTCGCACCTTCGGCAGCAGCGTGCCCGCCCTTGCCGGCGAGCCCGCCGATGCGTCGGAATTGTCGTTGTAGGTGGGCGTAGGTGTCCGCACGGGCGTTCCAGCGTTCCGCGGTTCGCGGGTCGATCCGTTCGGCGTATGGGACGAGGCGGCGGGAGAGGAGTCGTTGTGAGTCGATGACGTAGCGCAGGTTGGTGGCGGTGGGGAAGGTCTTCATCCGGATCACGAGGTTGTGCTCGGCTTGGAGGACGCCGAGGATCCCTGGTTTCGCCGGGCCCTTGATCAGCTTCGTGGACGGTCGCCAGCCGAGGTCGTCGACCGTGTAGTCGGGCTGGCCGAGGTTGACGTCGAGCGCGGCCGCGAGCGCTGCCCATCCGAGCCGGTCAGACTTCGCCAGTACCTGCCAACCCGGAGTGGTGCGATAGCGCTGATCGAGGATCACGATCGCTTGCGTGATGGCGGCGACGTCACCGACGACGACCTGTGCCTGCCGCACTGACATGGCCGAGGTGACGTCTGGTGCGGTGTCGTGTTCAGCGAGGACCGCTGCCCGGGCCGCCAGGCGCCAGTGCTCGAGCACCGGACGGTCGGATGCCTGATTGCTGGTGGAGACGATCTGGTCGATGGCTGCGGGCACCGTGGTCGCGTTGCTGACGGCATAGTGGAGCGCGCGGGCCAGCTCGCTGGCGGGTGAGCCTCCGCCCGGGCCGGTGCCGGCGCTGCGGAAGGGGTTCGGCTGGGCGGGATGCTGGTTGGAGAACGTGAGCGGGCTGACCGCTTCCAGCGCTTGGGTGCACCAGAGCAGGATGCGGAGGCGGTACTGCCGGATCTGCAGACCCACTGCGGCACGTTCCTGCCCCGTGCCGCCCAGGCGCTGCTGGATCCGGTGTTGACGCAGCAGCGCGGCAAGTTCGTGCCGCATGGCGGTGCCGGTGTCGCCGTACATCAGCCGCAGTCCTGTGTGTAGGCGTCCTGCAGCATCCACAAGACGAGCTCGACGCTGAGCGGGTCGACGCCGTGGGTCCTGAGTTGCTCGATGGCCGCGGTCGCGAGTTCGTACTGGATGTCGCGGTCCTGGGTCAGCGCGTCGAGGTAGACGTCAGGGCTCCGGTCGCAGTGGATCCTGTCGAGTTCGATCAGGACGTGCTCATAGGCTGACGACGCGTCATCGCCGTCGGCCTCGTCGGCGAGCGCCGACAAGTAGGTGCGTGCCTGGGCAAGCACATGGGCATGTCCGAGTTGCATCGTGGGACCTCCTTCGGGTGCAGGAGTTCGACCATCGGAGCGTCGGGTCGAGGGACACGCGGTCAACCGCGCCCGGCTGTGGACAAACACCACTCTCGGCGTCTGGAGGCGCGAGTCGGGTCAGCCAGCGAGGTGTTGGTCGACGATCGTTTGGATCCGTCGCCGGCGGAGCACGTCGGCGCGGACGAACTCCTCGAAGTCCGCCGCACGGTCCCGGATCTCGACCTCGCCGCCGCTGGTGTCGGCTGGTTCGCCCGGCCAGGTTGTCTGTCGGGTGGGGCGGTCGCGATCCAAGCGGGTGCCGCATTGGGCGACCCAGTCGCGGAGACGGTGTCGGGCCTCGGCGAAGTCCCGCAGCCAGGCGATCGGCGCTGAAGGGGAGGCGGTCTCGTCGTAACAGGCCAGGAAGTGGGTGTGTAGGGCGGACAGTTCCCAGATGAGCTCGTCGTGGCGGTGCCAGTACGGGGGCACGATCGCGGGGGAGAGGCCGAACGAGGTCTTGAGCCACAGCACGAACCGGTCGAGGTCACTCCATTCGGCTTCGGCTTGGTCGGCGTCGAGGTCGTTCCAGTTGATCGGGCCGGGCGGCTCGTCGTACGTAGGCATCGAGCCGCCTCAGAAGCCGATGGCGGGAGCCGACGGCTGTTGAGACGCCGGCTGAGGTGCGGCCGGGGCCTCTGCGGCGGGGGCTGCGGGAGAGGTGCGGCGTCGCTGGACCTCGTATGCGGTCTTGTTGATGTTGTGGCCGATCTTGCGCGCGACGAACTCTTCCTTGACC
The DNA here is from genome assembly GCA_030145945.1 of Nocardioides sp. Classification (GTDB taxonomy): domain Bacteria; phylum Actinomycetota; class Actinomycetes; order Propionibacteriales; family Nocardioidaceae; genus Nocardioides. Next base: position 1,288 of record JASLDK010000366.1, on the reverse strand, counting down.
ACGGATGTGCCGTCGCGCTCGACCTCGTACTCGTGGACGTAGCCACTGGCGACGAACGAGTCGCCCTTGCGGAATCGGGCGTAGGTCTCACGTGCGGTGCTCTCGAATGCGACCATGTCGTGGAAGGTCGGGTCGAGCTTGGTGAAGGTGCCGTCGACGTCTCTGCGCCACTGCTCGATCCCGACGCGGAGCCGGAGATACTCGGCTCCAGCGGCGGTGAAATGAAGATCAGGATCGCTGGCGATGAAGCCGACCAGACTCATCTGCGTGGGGATGGACATGCTTGACTCCCGTCGTCGCTGCTCGGCTTCCGGGTGAAGCCGTTCGCGAATGAGGTGTTCCGGTGTCCCCACTCGCGCGACCGTCGAGCCCGGGGAAACCCAGGGGACGCGGGTCGCTGTCTGACTGCCGAGGCTTCGGTCAACATCCGTGAACTAACCGTGGCAGGCACGCAGGGTCGCGATCCACCTAGTGATCGCCATCGCCCGGACCGATCATTTGATGCGAACAGTCTTCTGCGCCGTGGCGGCTGAGCGTTGCCGCGGCCGCGCGGCTCACGGCAGATGCGGACGGATCAGGTCAATCTCAATCACTCAGAGACTTCATGCCGAGCAGCGCTCGCAGTCGCGCGCGATCCTGACTTGCAGCGCAGTTCAGGACATGGGCAGTTCCTTCAAGTGCGCGTACCTCGTCGTCCTCAGTGGCATCACAGGCGAGCAGAACGACCTCGGCCTTTGGGAAACGCACGGCCAGCAGATCGTCCGGATAGCCGACGTCCTCTCCGCTGAGAGCCAGCATCTCGCGGAATCGCTTCGTCCGTTCGAGCGTGCGCCTCAGCGCCGATAGTCCTGCTCAACCCGCAAGAGAGTTCGTCGGAGTTGTGCGCACGATCATCGGGCAACTTCTTGATCTCGTCTTCGCGGATGGCGATGCGCTCAGCAATAACGCGATCTACCGCCTCGGGGCCGCGTTTCTTAAGGTCGCCTCCAAGTTCTCGAAGTACAACGGCCGAACAACGCCCCACCGCTAATGGCAGTGACGTTGAGGACCAACTGCGCACCTTCAGCGACTGGGTCGACGAGCGCCATCCGCCACCTACTCCTTGTTGTCCTGGACAACTGGACCGTCTGGCAATGTTGAATCAACCTGTGAACCGCCCCGGTGTGTCCGGAGACTTTCTAGTTTGAGACTCCAACGGTTGCTGGGGTCTGGTGGTGAGCGTAGTGAGCGGCCTCTGCCTCGACGGGTGTGAGGTCGTCGCAGTACTCGTAGGGGCGGCGGTGGTTGA
>JASLDK010000350.1 GCA_030145945.1 Nocardioides sp. | reverse complement strand
TGCCGTGCGGCCGGAGAGTTCGAGATCCATCGGTGTTCGCTTCCCTATCTCCGCTCGTTCTGCACCAGGGCGAGCGCCTGGTCAAGGCTGATCACGTCGGCGTACTTCGCGTGGAGATCGAACAGCGCGGCCTCGTGGGGCCCAGCCTCCCGGTCGCCGACGCATTCTCTGACGACGTACGTCGCGAAGTCGGCGGCGCAAGCATCGACTGCGGTCGCTCGAACGCATCCCGAGGTGGTTGCACCGGTCACCACAACCGTGCCAATGCCTTCGCGACGCAGTTGCTGGGCGAGGCCCGTCCCGGCGAACGCGGAGGCGGTCTGCTTGAGCACCACCGTCTGGTCGCGGACGCGACCGAGCCGAGCGTCGATCACGTCCCAGCCGGAGCCGCGGCGCAGCTCGGCCAGAACCGGCATCTTCTGCAACCAGACGAGATCACGATGACTCTCGTCGAAGGCGATGGTGGTGTAGAGGACCAGCACGCCTTGCGCCCGAGCCGACGCCGCCAACTGCGCGGTGCTGCCGACGACATCGGTCAGATCGAAGCCCGGCCCCGAGGCGGGGTCGGTGAAGCCGGTCTGCAGATCAACCACCAACACCGCCACTCGACCACGCGGCACGAGACGACCGGCGAGCCCACCCGAGCGGTAGCGATCCATGGCCGGCGAGATCCACGAGCTCTGCGGCAACGACGCTGCTGACGTCATGGCATCACACCCTCTTCGATTGCATACATTTATGTATTCATACTGCCTTGCCGCGGCCCGACCGTCAAGCCTGTCCGGTTTCCTGCAGGACGCGTTGCAGAGTGTCCGGCCCGCTTCGCAGCGTCAGGCCGCCGTCGAGGACGACTGTCTGGCCGGTCATGTAGTCGTACGGCGTCGCGCACAGGTCCACCACGACCGAAGCGACGTCATCAGCCACCCCGGACCTGCCGGCCGGAATCACCGGCCGAGGGACGTGCTCGCCGTCGGCGACCGTGTTGAAGACCATCGGCGTCGCCGTCTCCCCCGGCGAGACGCCGAGGACGGTGATCCGGTGCGGAGCGAGCTCGAGCGCCATGATCTGAGTAAGCATCTTCAAGGCGGCCTTGCTCATGCAGTAGGCAGCGCCACCCTCGAGCGGCAATGCCTCGAGGACTGAGCTGACATTGATCACGCGGCCCTGCTCGCCGCGACCGATCCAGTGCGACACCACTTGCTGCGCGCACGTCAGCGGCGCCAGGGCATTGATCGCCATGACTTTGCTCCACGCCTCCGGCGTTTCGCCCAGGAACGGATGACGGCGGTTGACGCCCGCGTTGTTGACCAGGACGCGCACGTCATGGACCTGTTCCAGCAGGGCAGCCATCGCCGACCCTGCGGCCGCCGGGTCGGCGAGGTCGACCTGGTGGCCGACGCAGACCACCCCGTGCTCCTGCGCTGACGCGCAGAGCTCGGCGGCGCGCTCAGCACCACGGTTCCAGGTGAAACCGACGTCCCAGCCTCCCCGCGCGAACGCGGTCACCAGGCTTCGACCGATTCCGGAGCTTCCTCCGGTGATCACGACTCCAGCCATGTCGATGCCCCCTACCCCGCCGCCGTCTTGGGTGCTGACGCCGCGCTGCGGTCACCGGAGGCGGTCGCCTCTACCCCTTGGACCTCACGGAGCAACCGCGACACGGTGAGCTCCGCGCCCGACAGCGTGCGGCCGATCCTGCCCTCGTGGAAGACGTGGACGCGGTGGCACATGTGCACCAGATCCTCGTGCTCGGCGCTGGCGATGATCACCGCGGCGCCGTTCGCTGCAGCCTGCATGACGTGCTCGAGGATCTGTCTGCGCGCCCCGACATCGACGCCCTGCGTGGGTTCATGAAGGACCAGCACCCGTGGTTGCATCTCCAGCCACTTGGCCATCAGGACCTTCTGCTGGTTGCCACCGCTGAGGGTGCTCATCATCACGTCACACGCCGCCGGACGCACCTCGAACTGGCCCAACAGCTCATCGGCCCGGCCGCGGCGTGCGGCGAGGTCGATCTTGGGGCCGGAGCAGAACCGGTCGAGAGCGGCGACCGTCAGGTTCTCCTCCACACTGAGCTCGCCCACCGCACTGTCGCGCACGCGATCGGCCGGCAACAGTGCCAGTCCGAGGCGCCGGGCCCGCCGCGGATTGAGGGTGGCCAGACTCTGCATCCTTCCGCCGTCGACGCTCAGGCATCCCTTGATCCCCGGAGTTGCGCCCATCAGTGCATAGGGCAGGCTCTCCCACCCGGAGGCGACCAGCCCGGTGAGACCCACCACCTCCCCGGGACGGACCTCCAGGTCGATCGGACCGATCGTGTCGGAGTGGAGGTCGGACACGGCGAGCATCGGAGCCTCGCGCAGCAGTTCGGTCCGATCGGGGTAGACCGAGTCCAGCTTGGTGCCGATCATCGCTTCGACGATCGCGTCCTCGGAGGTCCGCGCCACCTGCTCGGTATAGACGGCCACTCCGTCACGAAGCACCGTCACCCGGTCCGCGGCTGCCATGACCTCCTTGAGTTGGTGGGTCACCAGCACCACGGCGATGCCGGCCGCCGCGGACTCCCGCACTTGCGCGAGTAGGCCCTCGATCCGGTCGTTGGGGAGGTATGCGGTCGGCTCGTCCAGGACCAGGACGGCGTCGCTTCTCGTGCCCAGCTCCCGACGCGCACGGGCGATGGCGAGCAGCGCCTTGTCCACGGGCTGCAACGAGCGCATCGGGAGATCCGCTGAGAGCGACAGCCCCGCGAGCGCGATGATCTCCCGGGCACGTTGTCGCTCGCGCCGCCAGTCGATCCGCGCTGTTGGCGACCGCCGCGAGCTGCCCGCGAGGTTCTCGACGATGGTGGCGTCGTCGATGAAGCCGAGGTCCTGGTGAACAAAGGCGATGCGGTCCCACCAGGCCTTGTCCAGCCCGGCCACGAGCACGCGGCCGCCAGGGTCCGGCGTCTGGAAGCCCGACAGGATCTTGATGAAGGTGCTCTTGCCCGAGCCGTTCTGTCCGACGAGTGCATGCACCTCGCCGGGCATCACCTGCAGGGAGAACTCCGAGAGGACCCGAGCACTGCCGAAGGTCTTCGAGAGGCCCTCGACCTCGAGTGCCGCCGTGGTGGCCGGCGCCGATGTCAGCGATGAAGCGATCACGACTACTCCTTAAGACCGGGCGGGGTGCCTACTGCTGCTTCCACAAGGTGGGGAACATCTCGGCCGGGTCGATCCCGAAGATCTCCTCGTCGGAGCCCCCTAGGTCGATGTCACCGATGTTGGACTCGTCGAGGAGGCGGTTGGGGACGCCGGCGAACTCGACCGGGGACTCACCCGAGAGGATCCTCAGCGCTTGGTCCATGTGCGACCAGGCCTGCCAGGTGTACGGGAAGGCCACGTCGGCACGCAGCGGGCTCTGGCCCAGCAGTCCCTCCAGCACCTCCGGAGTTCCGTTGCTGGAGACGACGTGGACCGAATCCTCGACGTTGCGCTGGGCAAGCGTCGACATGATCGGTTGCGAGAAGGTGTCGTAGTCGGGCATCAGGACGTTGGTCTTGCCGTCCTGTAGGTCCGAGGCGGACTGCGTTGCCACCTGATTGAAGAAGTCGTCGAAGCTCGGGAACGACGTCTTCTTGAAGCTGCACGTGTCCGAGCAGATCTCATCGAGCGTGCGCTTCTCGGCGTCCTGCTGCACCTTGGACCCGAGGTCGTTGAGGACGCCGTACGCCGCGACGTGCGCATTCCCCTCCGTCTTGACCACTGCCCAAGCGGCCATCGCCTCGCCGATGCACGTCTGGCACAGCTCCTGCTGGGCGACGATGCCCATCTCCTTCTCCTCGGCCGTGGGCCAACCGGGATCGCCGTGGGTGCCGCTCATCACGAAGTCGATGCCGGCGGCATGTGCCTCCTCGATGGCCGGCTGGATCTGGGTGGCCGGCACGGTCTGGACCGCGATCACGTCGACTCCCAGGCCGATGCCCTGGCGGATCGCCTTCGAGGTGTCGTCGGCGTTGCCATGGCCGTCGATGATGAAGGTCTCGACGCCGTACTTCGGCAGTTCTTGCTTGATCGTGTCGGCCTGGGCCTTCACGTAGGGAAGGTTGAGGCCGTTGGCGATGTAGAGGTACTTCTTTCCCTTGGCGGGGGCGATGTCGAACGCCGGCCCCTGCGGCTCCCACTCCAGCGGAGCGCGGTACTTGTCAACGATCTTCTGGGCTGCCGCGACCGCCTCTTCGTTGGCCTCCGCGCCGGCCCCTGCGTCGACGTCGCAGCCGGTCGCCACCAGCGTCAGCGCGCCGACAGCGGCGGCCAACTGCATGCTGAGCTTCTTCATGTCGTCTCCTTAAGACGTGGGCACACGACTCCTGGCCGATGAGCCCGTCCGTGTACAGCCCTGGCCAGATGTCCTGGCTCAGTGGTGAACCGTCGAGAGCGGTTCCGGTGTGTCCGGATGGACGGGTCCGAGAGTTGTCCCTTGATCGGGAGTCTGTGGGTTGTCGTCCTGCAGCTCGCGGACGTCGGTCTTCCGACGGAATCGGCCGACCAGTTGCGAAGCGGCCACTGCCAGCACCAGGGCGCCGCCGTAGAACACGTTGGCGGCCCACCCGGACGAACCGAGCAGCTGGATTCCCGTGATGCCGGTGGTCAGGAAGTAGACCGCGATGAAGGTGCCGAGCGCATTGAAGCGTCCCGGGCTGATCGTGGTGGAGCCGAGGAAGGCAGCGGCAAAGGCGGGCAGGAGGTAGGGCGGGCTCATCGCCGGATTGACCGACCCGAGGGTTCCGATCATCACCACGCCGGCGAAGGCGGTGATCGTGCCGGTCGCCACCAGCGAGAAGACACGGACCCCGCTGACGGGGACGCCACTGAGACGGGAGGCGTTGTGATTGGCACCCACGAAACGGAGGTAGGTGCCGAGCACGGTGTACCGCATCACGAGCCAGATCAGGAGGGTCAGGCCGACGCCGTACCAGAACGCCAACGGCAGACCCAGGACCTGGTTGCGCATCGCCGAGACGAGCGAGGGGGCGACGCCGAAGATCGTGTCCTGGTTGACAGCGACCGCAATGCCGTTGAAGAACGTCCCCGTGCCCAGGGTGACCACCATCGAATTGATGCCGAGGCCCACCACGAAGGCTGCGTTGAGCAGTCCGATGAGTGCCCCGACGATCAGCATCGCCCCGATCGTCGGCACCACCGACCAACCGTGTCCGACGTTGAGGGTCGCGCCGAGGACCGACGTCACGGCGAGCGTGCCCGTGATCGACAGATCGACCTCGCCCGCGCTCAGAGCCACGCACAGCGCCAGCGCGAGGACCAGGATCACGGTCTGCGTCCCGAAGATCGTCTGGGCATTGGACATGGTCATGAAAGTCACCGGAAGCAACGCCGAGAAGATCGCGGCCACGATCACCCAGACCACGATCAGCCCATAGCGCGGCCCGAGCACCTGGAGATCGAAGGACGACCGACGATGGCTCATGAGGATTCCTCCACTGCGTTCAATGTTGTATACATTTTTGTGGAAACTTATGTGTGATCTGGGTCTCTGTCAAGACCCAAGTTGGCGGCTTCTTCGGGGCCTTCCTCAGCTATCAGGTCGACGCGCCGGCCCTCGCGCGCCGCGCGCTCACACGCCGCGGCGATCGTGGTCGCACGCAGCGAGTCGAGCACCGTCGCCACCGGAGCCGCACGGCCGGCCACCACGTCGGCGAAGTCCGCCATCTGCTGACGGAAGGCGGCGGCGAAACGGTCGATGAAGTCCGGATACGGCTGGGCCGACGGTGGTGCCGCACCGGGGTCCAACAGACGCAGT
>JASLDK010000273.1 GCA_030145945.1 Nocardioides sp. | reverse complement strand
GAACCGGCTCGCCCGCCGCCACAGCTCGGCGGTGGCGAGCTTGTTGCCGAGCAGCAGGTCGGTCACGGCGACCGGCGTCCGGCTCAACGTGGTGGCCCGGTGCGGGCTGTGGTGGGCCGCGTCGTACGCCGCCTCCGGGACCCAGGCGGCGATGTCGGGCTCGCGCATCGCCCCGACCACGAGCGGCGATCCCGATCGCTGGTGCGCGTCGACGAGACGCTCGATGCCTGCGTGCACGAAGTCGTCCCCGGCGTTGGTGACGACGATGACCAACTCGCCCTTGGCCGAGCGCAGGCCGGCGGCGCGGGCCGCCGCGAGGGACTTCTCGACCTTGACCCGGGTCTTGATCCGCCAGTCCTCGCCCGCGTGGTCACGCACCGTCGCGGTCACCTTGTCGTGGCGACCGAACCGGACGACGAGGATCTCGATGTTGCGATACGACTGGACCTTCAGCGAGTCCAGGCAGGTCCCGATCCGGGTGGTGTCGTCGTCGCTGATCGGCAGCACGACCGTGACCAGCGGTCCGGTGAACTCACCACGGAACCTGCGCGTCGCCCGGCCGACCGGCCCCCGCAGCCTGCCGGCCCCCGACCTCGCCGTCCCCGCCTTCGCGAGCCGGATCAGCTCCTGCTGGGCGCGGGCGCGGTCGAATGCCAAGGCGACGGTCCTTCGTGACGTGGGTCTGCGTGCGATCGCCCGACTCTATCGACCCGCCGAACTGCTCCGCGGTCGGTCAGGCGGGGCGACGCGACTGCGTGCGCGCAGCGGCCTGCAGGGCGTGGATCTCGGCGGTCAGGACGTCGACCTCCGCCTCCAACTCCGCCACGCGTACGACGGCATGGCCAGCGCGCTCCTCGGCGTCGGCGAGGCTCGCGCCCAGGCGCGCCCGGACCTGGGCGGCCTCCCGCTGGGCCTGCTCGGCCCGCTCGCCGGCCTCGACGAGCTCGCGCCGGGCCTCGGCCAGGTCTGCGGCGGTGTCGTCGAGACGCTTCTCCAGGCGGGAGATGCTGGCGTCACGCTTGGCGAGCTTGCCCGTCATGTCGGCGGCGAACTCGACGTTCTCGGCCGTGCGGACCTCGGTCAGCTCGGCGTACCCGCGGGCCTGGAGGGCCCGGTCCCGGGCGGCCTCCTGGCGCGAGTCGAGCAGCTCGGTGTGGGTGATCTTGGTGGCGGCGGCGCCGAGCACGACGGCTGCGACCGCGGCGACGGTGACCAGGACCCAGCTCCCGGACACGGCGGTGCCGGCGACGGCGAGCGTCGCGAGCACGAGCAGCAGGACGGCGACCGTGACGCGGGTCGACCGCTGACGACGACGGCTGCCTGACATGACAGCTCCGGACACGGCGGGGGAAGTCATGGTTCGCACGGTATGCCTCGGCGGGGGCCGATCGCGGCAGACACGCTCGTCACAGCAGTCACAACTGCAACAGGACGAGTCAGGCGGCCGGGCGGTCGCCGTCGTTCCTGATCCGGCACGCCCGCTCGAGCAACAGGCCCGCGACCACCGCCAAGGCGGCGCAGCCCGCCGCGATCAGCGAACGCGTCATCCGCTCCTCGGCCAACTCGGCATGGTTGCCGAGCCAGGACACGGCATAGCCGACATACCCACCAGTGACCAGGGCCGCCACGAGCGCACTGGCGCGGGCCAGGATCAGCCGGTTGACGGCCTGGTGCGCCTCGAGGCGCTCGCCGCGCACCTGCACGGAGCGATACGTCACCCAGGCGACGTACCCCAGGATCGCGGCCAGCAGCAGCAGCGCGAGCGGCTGCGCCGACGACACGAGCGGGGGTACGACGTCGAGCCGGTCACTCGCCCAGTGCACGGCCCAACCGCCGCCGAGACCGACGACCCCCCAACCGAGGAGGGTGAGCAGGCTGGTCGGTCGCAGTCCGTCCGGGGAGGGCCCGGCGGGCTGCTCGGGTTCCTCGGGCGTCGGTGGCTGGTCGCGCGACAACGGGCCGGTCAGGCCTGCTCGAGCACCAGGTCGTCGCGCCGCTTGAGACCGCTGGCGTCGACGGCGGCCAACAGGTCGGCCACCGGCCCCTTGTCGAGGAGCACGGCGTCGGACTCGAGGTCGAGCCACGGCTGGAGCACGAAGGCGCGCTCGTGGGCCCGCGGGTGCGGGAGCTGCAGCGTGTCGGTCGCGCTGCGACGGTCACCGACGGCGATCAGGTCGACGTCGAGGGTTCGCGGAGCGTTGGGGACCTCGCCGCGCTCGCGACCGAAGGCGTCCTCGATGGCGAGCGCGCGGTCGAGCAGGCGGTGGGCGGCCAAGGTGGTGTCGGCGAGGACGACCGCGTTGAGGAACTCCTTCGAGCCCTCCGGGCAACCGACCGGCTCGCTCTCATAGACCGGTGAGATGCCGGTGATCCACACCTCGGGGGTGTCCGCGAGGACACCGAGGGCGCCCTGCAGGGTGGCGAAGCGCTCCCCGAGGTTGGAGCCGAGGGCGATCACCACCCGACGGATCGGACGCATCTCGCCGGTGAGCGTGTCCGCGTCAACGATGTTCGGATTGGGGGTCTCGGTCATGCTGGGCCCTCTGCCTTTCCGGTTCGGTCTCCCACCCCTGCCATGTGGCGGCCTCGGGTGATGGTGAGCTGTACGTCGGCGAACGTCGCCTTGATGGGCGCATCCGGTTTGTGCACGGTCACCCTTACCCATTCAACACGAGGATCCAACAGGCAGGTGTCCGCGATCCGCTGCGCAAGGGTCTCGATCAGGTCGACCGGGTCCCTGGTCACGGCAGCCACGACCTCGTCGACGAGGCTTCCGTAGTCGACGGTGTCGTGCAAGTCGTCCGATGCGGCGGCCGCCGCAGTGTCCACCGCGAGCGTGAGGTCGATCCTGAAGACCTGACCGTCGCGCCGCTCGTGGTCGAAGACGCCGTGGTGGGCGAAGCATTCGATCCCGAGGATGCTCAGCTCGTCACTCACACCTGTCCCCTTCCGGCTGCGGCCCGATCCGCGGCGTGCAGGCCCCACTGTGCCGCAACGGCGAGCGCATCGCGATGGGCACGCACATCGTGGACCCTCAAGCACCACACCGGCGCGCTGCCCAGCCCGGCGCCGAGCAACGTGCTGACAGCGACACCGGCCGCCTCCCGCTCGCCCACCGGCCGCGGTTCGCCGTCCGGGCCGGCCAGGAGCCGCCCGAGGAAGGTCTTGCGGCTCGCGCCGACGAGGAGGGGAAACCCCAGCTCGGCGACGGCATCGAGGTGACGCAACAGCTGCCAGTTGTGCTCCGGCAACTTGGCGAAGCCCAGGCCGGGGTCGAGGACGATCTGCTCATCGTGGATCCCGGCGGCGCGGATGGCCGCCACCCGGTCGGCCAACTCGGCGCGGACAGCGGCGACGACACCGCCCTGGTCGTCGTACGCGGTGAACTGCTGCATGTGGTGGCTGTGCGCCCGCCAGTGCATGGCGACATAGGTCGCGCCGGTGCGGGCGACGACGCCGAGGATCGCGGGGTCGGCCAGGCCGCCGGAGACGTCGTTGACGATGCTCGCGCCGGCCGCCACCGCCCGCTCAGCGACCTCGGCGCGCATGGTGTCCACCGAGACCGTGGCACCGTCGGCGGCCAGCGCCTCGATGACGGGTACGACGCGGTCGAGCTCCTCGGCGAGCAGTGGCCGGGTCGCTCCCGGGCGGGTGGACTCGCCGCCCACGTCGAGGATGTCGGCGCCCTGCGCCAGCAACTCCCGCCCGTGCGCGACGGCACGGGCGGTGTCGGCGTACCGGCCCCCGTCGGAGAACGAGTCGGGCGTGACGTTGACGACCCCCATCACGAGCGGAGTCGACGAGGTGGCCACGGTCGAAACCCTAGACTCAAGCCATGGCCGAGGCTCCTCACGACCCCTCCGTGTCCGTCGTGATCCCGACCTACTGCTCCGGCCCCGGGTTGGACCGGGCGATCGCGTCGATCGACGCGCAGAGCCTGCCGCAGGCCGAGATCGAGGTGCTGCTGCTCGACGACGGCTCGCCGGACGACACGGCCACCCGGATCCAGCAGGTCGCCGACGGACGGCCGAACACGCGCGCGTTCGCGCTGGAGGCCTCCGGCTGGCCGAGCCGACCCCGCAACGTCGGGGTGCGCGAGGCGCGAGGCCGCTACGTGCTGTTCATGGATCACGACGACGAGCTCTATCCGGATGCCCTCCGGGCGGCCGTGGCCCTGGGCGACGCCGCTGACGCTGACGTGGTCAACGGCAAGGAGGTCCGCACCCAGATCGCCCGATGGGGGCTCACGCAGTACGTCGACGACCTGCTGGATGCGAGCGACCAGCCGCTGCGCGGGCTGCTGCCGATGACGCCGCACAAGCTCTACCGGCGCGACTTCCTCCTTCAGCACGACATCCGGTTCCCCGAGGCCCCCCGCCACCTGTGGGAGGACCTGTTCTTCCACGTCGACGTGATCCGGCACCTGCCGAAGGTCGCGCTGCTGAGCTCGACGCCCTTCTACCACTGGCGTCGCACGGAGGAGAACAACTCCTCCTCGACCGACGGCACGCGCCTCGACTACAGCGGCGATCCCGACTACTGGTCCTATCTCGACAAGCTGTTCCGCCTGATCGGCACGGTCGAAGACATCGGGATCCGCAACGAGTTGCTCGCGCAAAACGTCCAGGTGCGTCTGGTGTCCCAACTGGGGCAACGGAGCAACGACCCCGCCGATCCGGCCGTCACGACCGCACGCGCCGAGGTGACTCGCCTGCTCGACGCCCACGCGCCGCCCGAGATCGATGCCCTGCTCTCCGACCGCAGCCGGATCGCGGTCACCCTCTTCCGGGCCGGGCACGTCGAGGCGGCGACTGATTTCCTGCGCGACGGCGTCGGTCGCCGACCTGAGTTCACCGTGACGTCCGTGACCCCTGACGAGGACGGCAGCGTCCTCGTCGCCGGCTCCGTCGCATGGAGCCGCATCGAGGGCCAGCCGTTCGCCCGTCGTACGCCGTCGGGCGAGGTGGTCCGGGTCTTCGCGTCCCCCCTGGCGACCGCACTGGACGAGCTCGGTCTGACCCCGACGGCGGACGTCGCCGACGCGTACGTCGACCTGGCGATCCGGCATGCCCCGACCCGGGTCAACTGGCTGCTGCCGACGACCTCCCGGGTCACGTTGGAGGAGCAGCCCGACGGCACCCTCGAGCCGAGCGGCACCTTCACGGCACGCTTCGACCCGACGACAGCCGCGATGGGGAACCCGCTCCCCACCGGCGCCCATCTCGTGCTCGGCATGTGCGAGCTCGACGGACGCACCGGCATCAAGCGCGCGTTCAGCGAGCTCCCGGCAGGCACCCGGGTCGGGCCAGCAGTCATCGACTACTCCGCCCAGCACGGGCTGCTCCTGCGGCTGCCCGCCGAGGAGGTGCCCGCCCGCAGGGGCCTGCTCAGCCGCCTGCGACGGGGCTGAGCATCGCGGTCAGAGCAGGTGGTTGGGGCCTGCGTCGGCGGCCTCGGCCAGCAGGTCGAGCAGGTAGCGGCCGTAGCCACTCTTGAGCAGTGGCTGGGCCAACTCCTCGAGCCGGGCATCGTCGATGATCCCGAGCCGCCAGGCGATCTCCTCCGGGGCACCGACCTTGGTGCCCTGGCGGGCCTCGAGCGCGCGCACGAAGTTGCCGGCGTCATTGAGGTCGTCGAACGTGCCGGTGTCGAGCCACGCCGACCCGCGCGGGAGCACCTCGACCTGGAGACGGCCCTCCTCGAGGTAGAGCCGGTTGAGGTCGGTGATCTCCAGCTCGCCGCGCGGTGAGGGCTTGAGCCCCTTCGCCTTCTCCACCACGTCGGAGCCGTAGAAGTACAGGCCCGGCACGGCGTAGTGGCTGCGCGGGTTCTCGGGCTTCTCCTCCAACGACAGCGCCCGGCCCTCGGCGTCGAACTCGACGACGCCGTACGCCTTGGGGTCGGCGACGCGATAACCGAAGACCGCCGCACCGTCGAGGTCCTCGAAGCGGCGCAGCCGGGTGCCGAGACCGGCGCCGTAGAAGATGTTGTCGCCGAGGACGAGACCGGCGCCGCCGCCGTCGAGGTGCTCCTCGCCGATCAGGAACGCCTGCGCGAGTCCGTCGGGCGAGGGCTGCACCGCATAGGTGATGGAGATGCCGAACTGGCTGCCGTCGCCCAACAGTCGCTTGAACTGGTCAGCCTCGTGGGGGGTCGTGATCACCAGGATCTCGTTGATCCCGGACAGCATCAGCGTCGACAGCGGGTAGTAGATCATCGGCTTGTCATAGATCGGCATCAACTGCTTGCTGATGCCGTGCGTGATCGGGTGCAGTCGGCTGCCCGTGCCGCCGGCCAGGATGATCCCCCGCATGATTTCTCCCACTTCTCGTCTCGCTGTCGGTCGCGACGCGTGCTCCAGCGCCGCTTGACGATGCGCCGAGACCGCATTGTCCTTCATACACTGTCAGCCGTGCGCATTCTCGTGACCGGCGGAGCCGGCTTCATCGGCTCCAACTTCGTCCACCACCTCGTCCGCCACACCGACGCGTTCGTCACCGTCCTCGACAAGATGACGTACGCCGCGAGCCGCGAGTCGCTCGCCGGTCTGCCCGAGGACCGGGTGAAGCTGGTCGTCGGCGACATCGTCGATGCCGCACTGGTCGAGCCGCTGGTGGCCGAGCAGGACGCGGTGGTCCACTATGCCGCCGAGTCGCACAACGACAACTCGCTCAACGACCCGTCGCCGTTCATCCAGACCAACCTGATCGGCACGTTCACGCTGCTCGAGGCGGTCCGCAGGCCCACCGTCCGGTTCCACCACGTCTCCACCGACGAGGTGTACGGCGACCTCCCCCTCGTCGATGGCGCAGCCGACGACCCGAACCGGTTCACCGAGGAAACGCCCTATCAGCCTTCTTCTCCCTATTCGGCCTCCAAGGCGGGTTCTGACCACCTGGTGCGCGCCTGGGTCCGCAGCTTCGGCGTGCAGGCGACCATCTCGAACTGCTCCAACAACTACGGTCCCTGGCAGCACATCGAGAAGTTCATCCCGCGCCAGATCACCGAGGTCATCGACGGCCGCCGTCCCAAGCTCTACGGCTCGGGCGAGAACGTGCGCGACTGGATCCACACCGAGGACCACTCCTCCGCCGTGCTCGCGATCCTGCAGAAGGGCCGCATCGGCGAGACCTACCTGATCGGCGCCGACGGCGAGAAGAACAACCTCGACGTGGTGCGCCTCATCCTCACCACGATGGGCCGCGACGCCGACGACTTCGAGCACGTCACCGACCGCGCCGGCCACGACCTGCGCTATGCGATCGACTCCACCAAGCTGCGCACCGAGCTCGGTTGGACCCCGGCGTACGCCGACTTCGAGGCCGGTCTCGCGCAGACGATCGAGTGGTACCAGGCCAACGAGGCCTGGTGGCGGCCCAACAAGGACGCCACCGAGGCGTCGTACGCCGCGAAGGGCCAGTGACCCATGCCTGAGCTCGCCGTCGAGACGACGCCGATCCCCGGGCTGCTCGTCGTCCGCCTGCCCGTGCACCACGACGACCGTGGCTGGTTCAAGGAGAACTGGCAGCGGGAGAAGATGGTCGAGCTCGGTCTGCCGGACTTCGGGCCCGTGCAGAACAACATGAGCTTCAACGCCACGCGGGGCGCGACCCGAGGCATCCACACCGAGCCGTGGGACAAGTTCATCTCGGTCGCCACCGGCAAGGTGTTCGCCGCGTGGGTCGACATGCGTGCGGGCGACAGTTTCGGCGCGACCTTCTGGATCGAGATCGACGAGGACGTGGCCATCTTCGTGCCGCGCGGTGTCGGCAACTCCTACCAGGCGTTGGAGGACGGCACCGTCTACTCCTACCTGGTCAACGACCACTGGCGGCCCGGTCACGCCTATCCGGCGCTCAACCTGGCTGATGCCACGGCTGCCATCCCGTGGCCGATCCCGCTCGACTCCGACGAGGCCGAGATCTCGGAGAAGGACCTCGCCAACCCCGTTCTCGGCGACGTGGAGCCGATGGCGCCGAAGAAGACGCTGATCACCGGCTGCCACGGTCAGCTCGGCCAGGCGCTGGCGCCACTCTTCCCGGATGCGACCCTAGTCGACCTCGACGAGCTCGACCTCACCGACGAGGCAGCTCTTGCCGCGTGGCCGTGGTCCGACTATGGCCTGATCCTCAACGCCGCCGCCTACACGGCCGTCGACAAGGCCGAGGGCGAGGGCCGGGCGGTGGCGTGGGCAGCGAACGCGTCCGCGCCGGCTGCGCTGGCGCGGATCGCCGCCGACCACCAGATCACGCTGGTGCACTACTCGACCGACTACGTCTTCGACGGCTCCGAGGTCGAGGGTGGTCACCGCGAGGACGGCCCGATCGCTCCACTGGGTGTCTACGGCCAGACCAAGGCCGCCGGTGACATTGCCGTCGCAGCGGCCCCCCGTCACTACATCCTGCGCACGTCGTGGGTGATCGGCCAGGGCCACAACTTCGTGCGCACCATGGCCAAGTTGGCCGCCGACGGCATCGACCCCGCCGTGGTCTCCGACCAGGTGGGGCGACTCACCTTCACCTCGGAGCTCGCCCGCGCAACCGTGCACCTCGTGACGACCGGCGCAGCGTACGGCACCTACAACGCCACCAACAGCGGTGCCGTCCGGTCCTGGGCGGACTACGCACGCAAGGTCTTCGAGCTCACCGGCCACGACCCCGCCCGGGTCAGCGACGTGAGCACCGAGGAATACAGCGTGGGCAAGGACCTCTCGCCCCGCCCGCTGTTCTCCGCGCTGGCCCTGGACAAGCTGTCCGCCACCGGGTTCGTCAGCATCGATGCCGACGAGGCGTTGGCGGCGTACCTGTCCTGATGCGTGATGCGTGATGCCGACCTAGACTGATCTCATGCGCACCACGCTCGAACTCGATGACCGACTCCTCGCAACGGCGAAGGCTCGGGCACGAGAGCGCGGAATCTCGCTGGGCGCCATGGTCTCCGAACTCGCGCTGAACGGGCTCGCAGCGGACGCGGCCCCAGGCGCTGAGGGAGCGACCACCCGCAACGGGCTCCTCGTTCTGCCTCGTCGCGAGGGGCACACGATCACGGACGAGATGGTTGCCGATGCCCTCGACGAGTGAGGCCGCCGTCGACCTCCCCGATGTGAACGTGTTGGTGGCACTCACGAATGCGGCGCACATCCATCACGACGTTGCCCACGCGTGGTTCGAGCAGACCGTTGCATTCGCGACCTGCCCGATCACCGAGTCCGGGTTGATCCGGCTGACGCTCAACCCGGCTGTCACTGGCCGTCCCCTTTCCCGTGAAGACGCCGTTGCGGTGCTGGACAGCGTCAGGACGGACTCTCGTGCCCGATTCCTCAGTGACGGCTCCTCGCTGGCCTCGCCGGCGGTCGACCTGATCGGACTGGTCGGCCACCGCCAGGTCACCGATCTCCACCTCATCAATCTGGCGGCAACGTCAGGCGCTCGCCTGGTCACCCTCGACCGCCGCATCGCTGAGACGCTCACCCCAGCTGATCGCGAGTTCGTTCATCTGATCGGCTGAACGAACCCCATCCTCAGCTCCTGGGGCTGTGGATCAGCGCCATCGCCTCGGAGCGGGTCGCGGGGTCGCTGAGCATCGTGCCGCGCACCGCGGAGGTGATGGTGCGCGCACCCGCCTTGCGGACCCCGCGCATCGTCATGCACAGGTGCTCGGCCTCGATCACCACGATCACGCCGCGGGCACCGAGGATGTCCATCAACGAGTCGGCGACCTGGGTGGTCAAACGTTCCTGGACCTGCGGGCGCTTGGCGTAGAGGTCGACCAGCCGGGCCAGCTTGGAGAGGCCGGTGATCTTGCCGCTCTCCGAGGGGATGTAGCCGACGTGGGCGACACCCGTGAACGGCACAAGGTGGTGCTCGCACATCGACCACAGCTCGATGTCACGCACCAGCACCATCTCGTCGTGACCGAGGTCGAAGGTGGTGGTGAGGACGTCCTCGGGCGCCATTCGCAGACCAGCCGTGAGCTCGGCGTACGCCCGGGCCACGCGGGCCGGGGTGTCCTTCAGGCCCTCGCGGTCGGGGTCCTCACCGATGGCGGCGAGGAGTTCGCGGACGGCCGCCTCGGCCCGGGGATGGTCGAAGTCGGGCACGTCCTCGGGCCCGCGGTCGGGCAGGCTGATCGGGTCAGGCATCGCTCTCGCCTCAGGTGGTCGTCGGCGGAGCCGGTGGCGTCGGGTCGCTCGGGGGTACGACGGGAGCCCCGCCGTGCACGTCGCCACCGGGTCCCGGCGGGGTGAGCACCTCGCCGCCACCGCGACCGTCGTCGGTCGGCTGGCCGTTGACCTCGGCGCGGCGGCGGATCTCCTCCGGGATCTCGACGGGCGGGATCGCCGACGGGATGCGGGTCGGGGAGCCGGTCCAGGCGGGCCGCTCGGGCCGCAGGCGCAGGGCGGTGAAGATCTCCGCGACCTGCTCCTTGTCGAGGGTCTCCTTGTCGAGGAGTGCGAGCACGAGGTCGTCGAGCACGTCACGGTTCTCGACGAGGATGTCGAAGGCCTCCTGGTGCGCGGCAGCGAGGAAGGTCTTGGTCTCCTCGTCGATCTTGGCCGCGACGTCCTCGGAGTAGTTGCGCTGGTGGCCCATGTCGCGGCCCAGGAAGGGCTCGGAGTTGGAGTCGCCGAGCTTGATCGCGCCAAGGGTCTCGGTCATGCCGTACTGCGTGACCATGGCCCGGGCCAGCGAGGTGGCCTTCTCGATGTCGTTGCCGGCACCGGTCGTCGGGTCGTGGAAGATCAGCTCCTCCGCGGCCCGGCCGCCCAGCATGTAGGCGAGCTTGTCGAGCATCTCCGAGCGGGTCTGGGAGTACTTGTCCTCGTCGGGCAGCACCATCGTGTAGCCGAGGGCTCGACCGCGCGGGAGGATGGTGATCTTGTGGACCGGGTCGGTGCCCGGCAACGCCGCCGCGACGAGGGCGTGGCCGCCCTCGTGGTAGGCGGTGATCAGCTTCTCCTTCTCCGTCATCAGACGGGTCCGCCGCTGCGGGCCAGCGATGACGCGGTCGATCGCCTCGTCCAGAAGCGGAGCGGAGATCACCTTCTGGTTGTTGCGGGCGGTCAGCAGCGCGGCCTCGTTGAGGACGTTGGCGAGGTCGGCACCGGAGAAGCCCGGCGTACGACGGGCCACGGACATCAGGTCGACGTCCGCGCCGAGCGGCTTGCCGCGCGAGTGGACCTCGAGGATCCGCTTGCGGCCGGCAAGGTCGGGAGCGTCGACCTGGATCTGGCGGTCGAAGCGGCCCGGGCGCAGCAGCGCCGGGTCGAGCACGTCGGGCCGGTTGGTGGCGGCGATGAGGATGACACCGCCACGGACGTCGAAGCCGTCCATCTCGACGAGGAGCTGGTTGAGGGTCTGCTCGCGCTCGTCGTGACCGCCGCCCATGCCGGCGCCACGGTGGCGACCAACGGCATCGATCTCGTCGATGAAGACGATGGCGGGGGCGTTCTCCTTGGCCTGCTCGAACAGGTCGCGGACGCGGGAGGCGCCGACACCGACGAACATCTCGACGAAGTCGGAGCCCGAGATCGAGTAGAACGGCACGCCCGCCTCGCCCGCGACGGCGCGGGCGAGCAGGGTCTTTCCGGTTCCGGGTGGGCCGTAGAGCAGGACGCCCTTGGGGATCTTGGCACCCACGGCCTGGAACTTGGCGGGTTCCTGGAGGAACTCCTTGATCTCGCCGAGCTCCTCGATCGCCTCGTCGCACCCGGCGACGTCGGCGAAGGTGGTCTTGGGCATGTCCTTGCTGATCATCTTGGCCTTGGACTTGCCGAACTGCATGACGCCCCGGCCTCCGCCCTGGACGTTGTTCATCAAGAAGACGAACAGCAGGATGATCAGCGCGAACGGCAGCAGCGTGGCCAGGATCGAACCGAGCAGGCTGGGCTGCGGGTTCTTGGAGTTGGCCTTCTTGATGGTGCCCTTCTTGACCTGTTCGTCGACCTGGGCGAGCAGCGTCTGCTGCTGGCCGTCGATGTAGGAGGCGGTCACCTTGTCGCCGGTGTCACGCACGCCCTTGTCGAGGGTCGCCTCGATCGACTGGTCACCGTCGATGAAGGTGATCTCGTCGACCTGACCCTTCTGGATGTACGTCGACATCTGGGAGGTCGTGATCTCCTTGTACCCGCCTCCGGGCGCGAGGAACTCGAGTGCGAGGACGACGGCGAGAACCGCCACCACGATCCAGAGCCAGGGGCCCCTGAAAACGCGCTTCACAGACTTACTCGCTCCCCAACTCCGTCGACAGGATCAGTCGACGGTACATGTCGCCGACCTGCACAGTCTGCCGGGTCCATGGTTGGAGGCCGACTTCAGGAGGTTGGTCAAGGTCGATCGGGGTCGGTCGCGGGCCGTCAGGAGTAGACGGCGGGCGCCAGCGTGCCGATGTCACGCAGGTTGCGGTAGCGCTCGCGGTAGTCGAGGCCGTAGCCGACGACGAACTCGTTGGGGATGTCCCAGCCGACGTACCGCGGCGTGATGGGCATCTGCAGCGCCTCCGGCTTGCGGAGAAGGGTGGCGATCTCGACGCTCGCCGGCCCACGGGAGCCGAGGTTGGACGTCAGCCAGGACAGGGTGAGTCCGGTGTCGATGATCTCGTCGACGATCACCACGTGGCGACCGGCGATGTCAGCGTCGAGGTCCTTGAGGATGCGCACGACGCCGGACGACTTGGTTCCGGAGCCGTAGGACGACACGGCCATCCAGTCCATCTCGACGTGCTTGTTCAGCGCCCGGGCGAGGTCGGCCATGATCATCACGGCACCCCGCAGGACACCCACGAGGACAAGGTCCTTGCCCTCGTAGTCACGCTCGATGTCGGCAGCCATCTCGGCCACTCGGGCCTGGATCTGCGCCTCCGTGAAGAGCACCTCGACCAGGTCGTCCGCGACGTCGCTCGCTTGCATGGATGTCAGCCTGCCACAGCCGTCGGGCGGAAGCGGAGGTGGGCGCGCTCGCGGTACGCCGTCACGCGGCCCGGGAGCTGGATCTCGCCGTCGATCCGGCCCCTTGCCAGGTCCAGGAGGGCGGCGACGTGGACATGGAAGAGCTCGCTGTCGATCGCTCCGGCGTCGAGGGCGGCGAGACGCAGCACCCTTGTGCCGATCGCCCGCGGCATGTCCTTCAGGCCTACGGTCGGGAGGCTGCCCGATGCGGCGAGGTTGTCGTACGCCGTCTGCGCCAACTCGTCGAGCGCCTCGATGTCGGCGCGGACCTGGTCGGCGGTGCGGGCCAGGGTGGCGGCAATGCCGGGGCCGAGCTCGTCCTCGAGGACCGGCAGCACCCGCTGGCGGACGCGGACGCGGGCGAAGCCGGGGTCGCTGTTGTGCGGGTCGTCCCAGAACTCGATGCCGTCCGCGAGGCAGGCGGCGACGGTGTCGGCGCGCGCCACGTCGAGCAGCGGTCGGGCGTAGTGGTCGAAGTGTCGGCGCATCCCGGCGATGCTGCGGCCGCCCGAGCCCCGCGCGAGTCCGAGCAGGACCGTCTCGGCCTGGTCGTCGCGGGTGTGGCCGAGCAGGGTGCGCTCCGCGCCGAAGTGGGCGCGGAGGTGGTCGAGGACGTCATAGCGAGCCCGTCGTGCCGCCGCCTCGATGCCGAGGCCCGCAGGGTCGACGTGGACGCGGGCCGTCGCGGTCTCGTCGGCACGGAGGTCTGCCATCTGCGCCACGACGCGAGCAGCATGGTCGGCGCTGCCGTCCTGCAGCCCGTGGTCAACGGTCGCACCGATCACCCGGTGACCTGCCTTGTGGCCCTCGAACACGGTTGCCGCGAGCAGGGCCAAGGAGTCCGCGCCGCCCGAGCACGCCACGACGACGCTGGAGCCGGGGGGCAGGTCGGCCAGCGTTCGGCGTACCCCGTGGCGAACGGCGGCGATGGCGGGATGGAGGCCCATCCGATCAGGCCAGGACGCGCTTGATCCAACCGTCGGGGTCGGACAGCTCGGCCTTGCCGGGGAGGTTCTCGGGGGCCGCCCAGACGGCGTTGAACTGCTCCATGCCGACCTTGTCGACCACGCCGCGGACAAAGAGGGCCCCGTCGCGATATTGCGCCATCTTGGCCTCGAGCCCGAGCAGGCGACGCAGCACGCGGTCGAGGGTGCCGACGCCCTGGCGGCGGGTCGTGAACTTCTTGCGGATCTCGGCGACGCTCGGGATCACCGTCGGACCGACGTCGTCCATGACCACGTCGGCGTGGCCCTCGAGCAGCGACATCATCCCGGTGATCCGGTCGATGACGGCCAGCTGCTCGGGGGTGCTGAACATCTCGACGATGCTCGCTCCGTTGCGTCCCGCCTTGATCGCCTCGGCGATCCGCTCGATGCCACCGTCGACGAAGCTCGCCGGCTCGACGGTGTCGCTGATCGCGCGAATCTCGGAGAACAGGTGCTCGCGCATCCACGGCACGGCCGTGAACTGCACCCGGTGGGTCTCCTCGTGCAGGCAGACCCAGAGCCGGAAGTCGTGCGGGTCGACAGCGAGCTCGCGCTCGACGTGGACGATGTTGGGCGCGACCAGCAGAAGACGGCCGTGCGGCTCGTGGAACGGGTCGAACTGGCCGAGCACCTTGCCCGCGAG
>JASLDK010000253.1 GCA_030145945.1 Nocardioides sp. | reverse complement strand
GCTGGTGGTTGCGTTGGTGCCCTGCTCACGCAGGATCCGGACCAGGCGGACGTACTTCGCCGGACTCATCAGCACGAGCATCCGGCTGGTGACGAGCATCTTGAAGACCCACAGCTGGGTCCGCAGCTTCTGGAGCATGCCCCTACCCCAGCACCGGGAAGCGCCGCGTGCGGGCCATCTCGCCCAACGCCTCCTGCATCCGCGATCGGACGACCGCATCCACCTCGACGAGGTCCGGATCGGGCCCGAACTCGGCCTCGATGTCGATCGGGTCGAGCACGCGCGTGGTGATCTTGGTCGGCAGCGGCAGGTTGAGCGGAGCCAGCGACAGCCCGAAGGGGAAACCGACGCCGATCGGCAGCAGGTCGGTGCGCATCAACTTGCGCAACGGCGAGTGCCGCCCGAGCCACTCGCCGCGGCTGAGGAAGAGCTGCGACTCCTGGCCTCCGAGGGAGACGACCGGCACGATCGGTACGCCGGCCCGCAGCGCCGTGCGGACGTAGCCGACCCGCCCGTTGAAGTCGACGACCTTGGACTTGAGGGTCGGACGGAAGGTGTCGTAGTCACCGCCGGGGAAGACGATCGTGACCCCACCGGCGGTGAGGATCTCGTGCGCCGCCTCGCGAGTGGCGTTGACGAAGCCGAACTTCCGCATCACCGGGCCGGCCGCGCCCGTGAAGAGCAGGTCGTGGGCCAGGCAGTAGAGCGGGCGTTCGGCGCCGAAGGTCTCGGCGAAGGACACGGCGATGATCGGCACGTCCATCGGGGTCAGCCCGCCCGAGTGGTTGCCGACGAGCAGGGCTCCCCCATCGGGGACCTTGTCCATGCCGGTCACCGATGAGCGGAAGTAGCCCCTCATGGCCAGTTTGAGCAGGGGCAGGGCCGAGGCGACGTACGCCGGGTCGCGACCGGACAGGGCGCTCTTCGAGGTGTTCATGAGAACGCCTTCCAGTCAGCAGGGTCCTGCTGGAGTCGGTCGACGACGACCGAGAACACCAGCGGGTTGGCGACCATGCCGACGTGGCTGCTGATGACTTCGACGTTCTCCGCCGGGACCTGCGCGGCCGATGCGGCGACCTCGTCGACCGTGCAACCGCGCCACGGCACGATGCCGTCCGACTTCGACCACACGGCCGTCAACGGCACCGGGACCGGCTCGCGCAGGGCGTCGACGATCTCGCGCGCGTTGGCGACGATGCCGTGCTTCACCTTCGACTTCTCGAACAGCCCCGTGGCGCGCGTCCGCTCGCCCTCGGCCCGCCACGGCGAGCCCAGGCAGATCACCTGGCGGACCTGTGCGGGGTTCTCGTGGGCGAGCCAGCGGGCCAGCAGGCCGCCGAAGCTCCAGCCGACGAGACTGATCGGCTCGTCGTGTCGGGCGGCGATCTCGGCGAAGCGCAGGGGCAGGCCGGTGACGATCTTCTCGGTGAGGCCGTGGTTGGTGCCGAGTTCCCAGCCGTAGACCTTCCACCCCCGCTGCGCGAGGTGCCCGCGGAGGCGGCCGGTCAGCCGGTCGTTGCCGGAGAATCCGGGGAGAACCAGGACCGGACGACCGTGTCCCAGATCCCGCTCTCCCGGAGTGATCGGCGCCGTGACCGTTCGGGCGAGGTCCAGCACCCGCGAGGCGCCGTACTCCGCAGACCAACGCGGCAACTCGAGCAGCATCAACGCGCGGTGCGGCCCGCCTGCCGTCGTACCGCCGGCGTCGCCGGATCCGGCGGCATGCTCGCCTTCGAAGTCGTACACCGTGGCCCCCCATGTAGAACACGTTCTAGTTTCGAACGAGTATCCCCGTCGCGGACGGCCCCGGCAAGAGGGCGCCGCGCGGCGGGACGGAGATCACAGAGGGTCAGCGAGTGAACCGGTCTCCCAGTGCTCGAGCGAGCCGCCGAGCCTTTCCGGCCACCCAGCGCACCGGCGGCAGGCCAGCCATGAGCTTCCCGAGTCGTGCGCCGAGTCGGACGACCCGCACGCGCACCCTGGCCGTCGCCGCGCGCCAGGGCACTGACGCCAACGAGAACCGCGCTGCGATCCGACGCCACCACGGCGTCGCCCTGCGGATGCGTCTCAACGCGGTGTCGACATCTGCCCAGTAGGCCTTCGCCTCCTCGTCACTCGGCTCCCCCTCGCCGTAGACATGGCGGTCTGCGGTGTGGGCGAGCGTCACGACCGGAACGACGTCGTACCGCTCCGCGGCTGCGTAGGCCGCTTCACGACGTGTCGCGCCGGGAACCGGACGAACACCCAGGTCCCGCATCCGATCGAGGAGTTCGCGCCAGGCGCCGGTGAGGCGAGCGGTGGCGTCGGCGGCCCTGCGTCGCCGGCGGCGGCGCAGGAACTTGAACAGCAGGATCCCCCACAGCGGCGAGAGCAGGATGCCCCAACGTCCGACCCTGACCGCGATGGCCAGGATTGTCGTCAGCACGGCCAGGACGTTGATCTGCTGCCGCTTGCCCTCCCCCTGCTGGAAGTTGTCCGTCGCCTCCTTGGGCTCGCCGGGCACCCGGGGAGGCTGCAGGACCTGCGGCTGCGGGTCCTCGTTGGGGATGTCATTGGGCTTGCGCAACTTCTGGTCCTCGGGCGGAGTCGGATCGAAGGGAATCCACCCGGCGCCCTGCAGCTTCACCTCGGTCCAGGCCAGCATGTTCTCGCCCCGGACGTCCCCGCCTCCGGGCGGAACCTTGAATCCCAGCACGACCCGGATCGGCAGGCCCATGTGCTGTCCGATCAACGCCATCGCCGCGGCGTACTGCTCCGCGTTCCCGACCGGTGTCGCCGTCTTGGTCAACTCGGCAAGGCGGCTCGCACCATGTCCGGCCGGCACGTCGTCGTCGATGCCGTCGGAGTAGAAGCCGTGCTCACGGAAGGCGTCCCGGAGGAACTCCGAGAGCTCGCCGCCGGCTCCTCCCGTCACGCCGTCCTCGCTCTCCCAGGTCTTCACCCGGTTGACCAACTCCTCCGGGACGATCACCGGCGGCGGGAGCGAGACCGTCGGGTCGGCCTGGAGAACGGAGATCTCCTCGTCGGAGAGAGCCGGCGGAGCGACGGCATCGATCTCGAAGGTCGTTCCCTGCCTGACGCCTCCGATCTGCGCCACCGTGCCGGTCTGGGGGTTGATGACGAGCTCGCTGGCCGCTGAACCGTCGGTCTGGCCGTCCTTGACCGGCGTCATCGACAGCGTCTCGCCGATGCTCGGCACCCACACACCGGTGTAGTCGCCGATCGTGATCGAGCCCCGAAGGTTCGCCTTCGCGTTGGCGTCCGGATCGTTGCGCAGCCGCCGGAAGGTGCCCGAGTCGTGGGCCGAGCCCGGCCCCCCCGAGACGTTCCAGACCACCCCGTCATAGGTGTCCATCACCGCGAGCCGGACCAGGGTTCCGCTCTCGACGTTGTCGACGGTGAACAGCGGAGTTCCGGTCCGGACCGGGTCCTTGCGGTAGGCGCGATACTTCGCCAACGGGCTGGGGTAGTCGTGCGGGTCGAAGGGCGGGTCGACGTGGTCGCGCAGCACCGTCCGCTGGGCTCGGGAGTCGCCCAGCGACCCGACACCTGCGGCCGCGCCGCCGGCGATCCCGACCACGAGGAGGGTCGACAGGATCCGCCGCCACCACCGGGCGCGGACGTTGAGCTGCGCACGCCAGCGCAGCCACACGAGAGCAACGATCGTGATCGCGAGCCCACGACCCAGCGCCGCCGTGGCGCTGATGTCGCCGAAGGCCGAAGCCGCGGCGAGGAGGATCCCGAGGACGACACCGGCCAGGCCCGGCCATCGGCTGCGCCACAGCAGGACCCCGGCGACAAGCCCGCTGAGCAGGCCGAGCACCAGCGGCACGACCAGGACGACGCCGGTGTCTCCGAGCGGGACCGGCAGCGTGAGTGACTCACGCCAACTCTTCACCAGCCCGAAGGCCAGATCGTGCAGCGAGTCTGCGCTCGGCAGCACCGTGTTGCTCGCTCGTTCGGGCACGCAGGCGGCCGACCCCACGAGGAAGTACGCCGCAGCCGCAACGACCGCGGTCGTCCACGGCCCCCACCGCCAACGAGCGCTCGCCACCGCGACCAGGACGCCGAGCAACAACCCGACGAGCGTGGCGACCAGCCACCGCTGGCCGACGTACACGGCAGCGAGCGGCCACGCGCACAGGATCCCCAGGCCCGCGACGAGCACGGTGTCCAGCACCACCAGCCACCACGCGGGGAGACTCCCGCGACGCATCCCACCGCGAGGATCGACCACGACGGGGCGGTGACCGCCGCTGACTGAGGTGCTCATTGCGAGACCCGTCGTACGGCGATGCCGAGCTCTTCGAGTCGGCCGACCGTCGCCACGCCGAGGTCACCGAGCCAGCGCACCGACGGCTCGTGCCCGACGATGCAACGCACCGCGATCACGCGGGTGTCGACGGGGAGGTACTGCCGCGCGCGACGCAGATCGGTGATGCTCACGCCCTCGCCGACGCAGAGCACCATCACGCTGGCTGCCAGCGCGTCGTGGGGCAGGTGGCGCGCAGCATCCACGAGTCGGCGCGCCTGCCAGTCGTAGGTGAGCCCGGAGAGCCCGTCGAGGAAGCGTTGGCCGCTCCCCGAGGGCAGCGCCCCGTGGGACGACGCCGCACTCAGCTGCTGCCCGTCGGCGAGCGCCTGTGCGCCGAGTGATCCGGCGATCGAGATCGCCAGCTCGAACTCGTCGTCGCTGCCGAAGTCCTCGAGCCGCGAGCTGACGAAGGTGAGCAGGTGCGAGCGACGGGTCTCCTCGAACTGACGCACCATCAACGTCCCGGTCTTCGCACTGGACTTCCAGTGGATGTGGCGTCGGTCGTCCCCCGCGACGTACCCACGCAGGGCGTGGAAGGAGACGTCGTTGTCAGAGACCTTGGGCACGGTGCGGCCCTCGAGGTCACGGACCAGGCCGGCCGCGGTGCCGTCGACGCGCAGGGTCTTGGGGTGGACGTAGAGGGTGTCCATCTCGCTGAGGTGCCGTTCCCGGCGCAGCAGTCCGAGCGGATCGGCTCGAACGGCGGTCACCGGTCCGACGTCGAGGACCGCCCGATGCGCGGTCGGGACCGCGAACAGCTCCTCGTGCTGTGCTGCGGGGTCCAGGGCAGGCACCTCGAAGGCGGCACGACCTTCACCGACCGGGAACTCCACCGACAACGGCCGCGAGCGTCGCGTCGTGGGGTTGGCCAAGGTGAGGTAGCCGTTGGCGCGCTCCCCGACGATGACGCGTTCGCGGGCGAGATCGAGCCGCGCCGCCAGCGGTTGGCGACCGACGACGAAGGCCACGGCCAGCAACAGCACGATGGCCAGGAAGACACCTCCGACGATCATCTCGCGCCACCGCAGGACAGGCCCAGCGACCAGCAGGACGATCGTCAGGACCGCGACCACCCACCCTGCCGGCGTCACCGTGCTCGTCACGGGCTCGACGAAGGCCCTGACCTGCCGCGTGCGCGCGGCCGCATCGTCGCGCAGACGACCGACGACAGCCTGACGTCGGCGGGAGAGATCGGAGACCGTACGACGTACGCCGGCCGCCCACGAGCGGGGACCCATCAGCCGGCGTGACCGCCTGCCGGCTCCAGCGGAACGGTGACGCGCTCGAGCACACGGCGTACGACGTCCTCGGTCGTCGTACCGCGGAAGTCCTCCTCGGGGTCGAGGACCATGCGGTGCGCGAGGACCGGCACGGCGAGCGTCTTGACGTCGTCGGGCACGACGTAGTTGCGGCCGTACGACAGTGCCCAGGCACGAGCAGCGCGCACCAGCGCGAGGCCGGCCCGGACGCTGGTTCCGAGCACCACCTCAGGCGCCTCCCTGGTGCCTTCGGTCAGGCTCGCGACGTAGGAATAGATGGCGGGCTCGACGTGGACCTGTTGCGCGAGGCGGATGAGGTGGAGCACGTTCTCACCGCTGATGATGGGCCGAAGGACGGCAGCGGTCTTGCCCTTCGGGGCATTGGCGAGGATCTGCAGGGTGTTCTCGTGGTCGGGGTAACCCAGGGACGTCTTGATCAGGAAGCGGTCGAGCTGCGCCTCCGGGAGTCGATAGGTGCCCGCCTGCTCGATCGGGTTCTGCGTTGCGATCACGATGAAGGGTTGGTCAACCTGGTGGGTGATGCCGTCGACGGTGACCTGGTTCTCCTCCATCACCTCGAGCAGCGCCGACTGGGTCTTCGGCGAGGCCCGGTTGATCTCGTCCGCCAGGACGACGTTGGAGAAGATCGGCCCCTTGTGGAACTCGAACTCCTGACTGCGCTGGTCGAAGATGGTCACACCCGTCACGTCGCTGGGCAACAGGTCCGGTGTGAACTGGATCCGGTGGTGATCGCCCTTGATGGTCTGCGCGATGGCTCTGGCCAAGGACGTCTTGCCCGTGCCGGGGTAGTCCTCGAGGAGCAGGTGTCCTTCAGCAAGGAGCGTGACGAACGCCAGCCGGACGACCTCGGTCTTGCCGACGATCGCCTGCTCGACGTTGGCGACCAGTTGCGCGAAGGTCTGCGAGAACCATTCGGTCTCCTCGGTGGTGAGCGACATGACGTCCTTTCGGTTCTCAGTTCGGGTTGTTGTCGAAGAGACCGCCGGCGGTGACCGACGGCGAGCCGGCACCGGTGAACCGGCAGTTGTTGTCACCGATGCGCCACTCGCCCGACTCGGTCTTCGACAAGGTGGCGGAGAGGGTGAGCGGATCCGGGCACTGGCTGGTCGCAGTCATGCCGTCGAGATTGACCGACGCAGCGGTTCCCGTCTGCGGGAATCCCTTGTACTGGACCACGATCGAGCAGCTTCTGAGCGGGTTCGGCGTGCACGACAGCTTGAGGTCGAGCTCGCGCGGATTCGAGGACACCGTGAAGACCTTCTCCGCACTCGTCCTCCGGTCGACGTCGGGTGCCTTGGAGATCGTCCGCGCCCTCACCGTCAGCTGGTCGCCGCCCTGGTTGACGGGACGAGTCACCCCGCCGTACGGGAAGGGGTCCCAGTGCGCGCCCCCGTCGATGCTGAACTCGACCTTGTCGGTGGGTTGCCCGTTGCCGTTCCCCGGTGTCAGGTTGAACGAGACTCCGTAGTAGCCCACGGGTCCTGACGAGACCAGGGTCGGCTCGTCGGGCTTGCCCCAGGTGTGCACGTTCTTGACCGTGCTCGTCTCCCCGGCCACCGCCCTGTCACCGTTGAAGGTGACGGCATAGACGGTGACGTCGCGGAAACCGTTGGCACCGTTGTCGGGGAACTCGATGTTCGTGCCCCCGCCTCCGGGCGCAGCGACGACGGTGGTGCTCCATGCCCCCGACTGCACGACGTAGTGACGGATGGGGAGACCGCCGTTGTCCGCCGGAGCGTCCCAGGCGATCGTCGCCGTCCGGTCGGCAGGCGAAGTCGCGGCCTCGACCAGGCCGCGGACCGGACCCGCCTTGGACCACGGGCGACCTGACGCGCTCTGACTGCGCTCACTGGTCCCCGCGTCGTTGACGGCAGCAACGGTGAAGCTGACGGTCTTGCCCTTCTCGATGCCGTCGCCGGGATCGAAGGTCTTCGAGGTCTGCGAGCCGTCGACCTTGTAGGTCGACTGGTTGCAGCCGTTGCAGGTGATCTCGTAGCCGGTCACCGGACTGCCGTTGCTCTGTCCGTCGGACCATCTCGACCACTCGATCCTGACCCACGGGGCCTGGGTGTAGTCACTGGCTTCGCTCGCCGTCAACACCGGCGCTGCTCCGGACTTGAACGGGATGCCGAACGGGGCGACCGCCTTCGATGGCCCGGAGAACTCGCGACGTGGCTCCACGTCGTTGACGGCTCGGATCTGGAAGGCATAGGGCGTCCCATTGGTCAAGGACCCGATCGTCAACGAGGTGGCGCCTCCGGAGGCCTGCCAGGTGTGCCCACTGCCGGCTTCCTTGATCTCGTACGACGTGATCGCCGAGCCCTCGTTGCCGGGCGGTGTCCACCGCACCTCGAGCTGGTGGTCCATGCGCGTACCGGTGGGTTTGGGCGCGACAACGATGGTCGGCGGCGTCATCAGGTCCGGAGCCTTGTTGGGGATGATCTCCTCCGACGCCGGACTCGTCTTGCCCCACCCCTGCGAGTTGTGAGCCTCGACCGTGAAGGTGTAGGCCTCTCCCGGCGTCAGACTGGTCAGGCGGCAGGTGGTCGGGACACAGGTCTGCTCGAAGCCGTGCGACCCCCGGACCCGGTATTCGTCGATCGGCGCGCCGTTGGCCTCCGGCTCGCGCCACGACAGAACGGCCGAGGACGCCTCGACCGAGGACAGGACCGGTCGTTCAGGGGCGGCCGGGACGTCGACGACGTCGAGATTGATCTGCGCGATCACCTGGCGTTTCTTGTCACCGGTCGCGTCGCTCACCGTCGCCTTGATGATGATGCGTCCGGTCTCGCTCGGCGTGAAGGAGACCGTCGAACCTTCGGCCTTCAGACCCTTGAGTCGACCGGTCTGGATGCGGGGATTGCTGACCTCGATGGGCTTGCCCACGAACGGGTTGACGGCGTAGTCGGCGATGTCCACCGACATCGACTCGCCCAGCTTGCCGGCGACGTTGATCGGAAGGATCCGCACCAAGGGCTGGTTGTTCGACACGATCCGCGCGGTGACGACCCCCGTTGCGGTCTTTCCGTGCCCGTCGTCGGCGACGACCTCGACGTGCCGCAGCGCGCCGTCGTCAGCATCGCCTGCCTCGACAGCAAGCACACTGTCGGACTTGATGGTGGCGGTCAGGGGGTCCTCAGCGGACTTCACCGACCACGTCATCGTGTCCATGTCGCCCTTGTTGAGGTCACGAGTCAGCCCGGACAGGTCGACGAGCACAGGATCGCCTCCTGCCATGACGTCCACCGCCGCATCCCTCATCACCGGTGCGACATTGTCTGCCGGCAGGATCTCGACCGGGATGGTCAGCAGCGAGCTCAGAGCTCCGTCGTCGGCGGAGGTCGAGCCGTCCGTGACGGCGACCGTCACCGACGCGGCACCCACATAGTCGCGGGAGGGACTGAAGGTCAGCGACGTGGGCGCGCCCTTCACCGGTGTGACGGAGCCGTTGACGGCAGTGACACTCGAGTCCGCCTTGATCGACGGCTCGCGTCCCGCACGGGTGACGACGAGGTCCTTGAGATCGAAGGTCACCGGCTCACCGGCGGTGCCCTTGACCGGGATCAGCTCCTTGTCCGTCGTCAACTGCGGGGGGACGTTCTCGGTTCCGGTGACGTAGATGACGCCGAAGGTCGGGCTGGACTCCTTGTCCGCGTCGTCCAGCTTGTAGAGGACCATCTGGTCCTGGGCCCGGAGCTTGACCCGCACCACCTTGTCGTCGACGACCTTGCACTCCCCCCGCGCCCCGGCGTCGCAGCCCAGGATCGTGAGGTCTGCCTTCGCGCCGTCGAAGTCGAGGTCGTTGTCGAGGACGGGGATGTCGACCCACGTGCCGGGGTCGCGGCCGATGATGTCGCCCAACTCGGCCACGTCGTCATGAGCGACCGGTGAGTAGAACGGCGCTGTGCGACTCGCCGTCACCTTCAAGACAGCCTGGTCGGCGGCACCGGCCCTGTCCTCGATGGAATAGCCGACATTGGTGACGGCGTCCCCGACCTCGGGCGCGTCCCCGACGTCGACGGTGACGAGACCGTTCTTGTAGGACGCGGCGGTGCCGTGGTTGAGCGACGTGATGCGCAGCGGATCATCATCCGGGTCGACGTCGTTCGAGAGGACGTTGTAGGAGATCGTCCGGTTGGGCTGCACGATCACGCTGTCGTCGAGGGCGACGGGAGGCTGGTTCTCCTTCTCCGCAGCAGCGACTCCGACGCGGACCTCGGCAACCCCGGTTGCGCCGTACTTGTCCTGGACGAGGATCTGGAAGAAGTCGGTTCCCGCCTTGCCCTCGAACGCCTCGTAGCGAATCCAGTCGACACCCGTGTCGAGCACGCGGCCGAGGGAGGGAGCGGTGAGGATGCTGCGGAAGGCGACCGAGTCACCGTCGGGATCGGCACCGACGAGGTCGACCCCGATGACCTTCGGGCGGCCAGCGATCACGCGGTCGATGATGGGCTGCGGCATCGGCGGCCGGTTGTTCTTCGCCGAGTCGGGAATGACGTAGATGCTGACCTCGGCGCTCGCCTTCAGCCCGTCCGCGTCACGGACCCCGTAGATCACCGAGTAGGTGCCGGCCTGGTCAGGCGCGCGCAGGCGCAGCACGTCGCCGGAGACCCAGACGTCGAGATCCTGGTCGTTCTGCAACTCGGACTGGATCAGTCGCGGCTTCGGCCCATCGGGGTCCGAGTCGTTGTCCAGAACGGGGATGGTGGTGACCGATCCTGCCCGGACGGTCACCTGGTCCTTGTTGGCGATCGGGTGTCGATTGGCCGCGTCGGACTGCCGTTGCGACACGACCAGTTGTCCGGTGGTCGAACTTCGCCCGTCCGAGACGGTGTATTCGATGACGGCCTGCTGACCGACGATCTCGGTCGCCGAACTGACGATCGCGAGCCGCTTGTCGACGATGGACACCTTGACGCCCGGGATCGAGGAGCGACCGACCCGCTTCACCACCAAGACGTCGCCATCGGGGTCGAAGTCGTTGAGGAGCAGATCGACCTGAGCGGTGCCACCCGGAGTGACCACGGCTTTGTCGCGAACCGCGATCGGAGGCCGGTTGTCCTTGGGTGGGGACTCGATGTCGAGCCTCACCACGGACTTGGCGGTGGCGGAGGAGTTGTACGCCGTGTATTCGAGGTAGTAGCTCTTCGCCTTCGCGGCCATGAACGTGAACGTGCCCGAGTCGAGGTCCTTGACGACGGTGGTGCCGGCGTCGTCGCCGACAACGGTCACGTTCTTGAGGGTGAGGTCCCCGCCCTCGGGGTTGCGATCATTGGTCAACGGTTGGACCACGACGCTCGTGCCGGCCACGCCTGACGCCAGGTCGGGGATCAGCTCAGGAGGCGCGGCCGCACCGACGACGTCGACGGGCAGTTTCCCGTTGTATTTGTCCAGCCCGTCCTCGATCGTGAAGTCGATCGCTGAGACGGGCGCGCCCGTCCCGTCGTCGGTGAAGGTGATCGTCCCGTCGGGACGGAACTCGACGTCACCGCCGGGAGCGGTGGCCTCGGTGAGGGTGAGGTCGTCCCCATCCATGTCCCAGAAGTCGGCAAGCAGGAAGTAGCTCGAGGTCGCGCCCTTGGCGACGGTCAGCTTCGGGTGCCGATCGGGCATCGGCTGGGGTACGGCGTGCTGGTTCTCGTCGCGAATGGTGAGGGTCACCTCGGCCCACACCTCTTCATTCACCTTGCCGTCGGTGACGTAGTAGCGAAACTTCGCCACGCCCTTCGCGTCGCTCGGGACCGCCACCTGCAGCTGGGTGCCGCCACCGACGATGCGGACCTCGAGTTCGGGACCGGAGACGTACTTCGTCTTCGAGATGCTGATGATGTCGCCATCGGGATCGTGGTCGTTGAAGGCGACCACGGGCAGAACGGTCGTCCGACCGGGACGAGCGCCGAACTGGTCGGGTTGCGGCTCGGGCGGCCGATTCTCCTGGTCGGGGACCTCGTCAGTGGTCTCCTTCAGCTTCGACTTGTTCTGGTTCTGCGGATCGACGGCGGGCCAGTTGTCGATCTTCGCCTTGCCCGGCTCCTGCACCAGCCAGGCATCACCGGTGACCACGTCGTTGAGGACGACGACCTCACGGTTGACCCTGAACTGCAAGGAGGCCCCCGGCTGCATGCCGTCGATCGGGTCGCGGTCGTCGTAGGCATCGTCCGCGCAGTCGCGCAGATAGTTGTTCGGCGACTGCGGGTCGGACCACGCCGCATAGACACAGTGGGTGCTGGTCATCTGCACGGGCGCGGCCGGATTCCCGGCGACGCTCCCGTGGTTGACCTTGCGAAGATCTCCGCCCCGGACGGGCGCGACCTCGAGGCCCTCGTGTGTGGCGAGGTAGACGTCCTCGCTGTCGTCCGATGGCTGTTGAAGTTCGACGGCCGTCGGGTCCGAGGTCTCCACCACGACCGGATCCGCACCGGGTCGGTTGAGCTCGAACGAGACCTTGTCGAACAGGACCGGCGTCTGCCCCACCACGGTGAGTTGGACCTTCGAAGGGTCCGTACCGAGGTTCTTGCCTCCCAACGTGAAGGTGTCGCCAGGGACGGCGCCTCCGGCGTTGATGGTGAAAGGGGTCACTGTGCCGTCGCGGCCCAGGACATAGGCGTGGCCGTCCGTCCCGACGGCGGCGCTCAGCGCGTCCTTGACGTCGGGCGGAGCGCTCTTGACGGTGAAGCCCCTGAAGGCGTCCGCCGAGCGCACCCACGCCTTGCCGCTGGCTGGATCGACGACCGCGAAGGTCTCGCCGCTGTTGGCGACGACCGCTCCCGTCGGGAGTGATGTCGGATCGAGGACCGCGGCTCGTGCGACGTCGACGGGCTTGACCGTGCGTTCGGCGGACGTGTCGTCCACGAACAGGTGGGTCGCGCGCTGGAAGATGTCGAACTCGGAACTCGCCGTGTCGACGCCGAGGTCAAGTTCCTTGATCTGCGGGTTGAGCCGTGCCGCCAGCCCCATCTTCTGGTTGGTGACCCACACGCCCCCGTCGTTGAGGTCGACCTCGGTGAAGGGTTTGCCGTCGTCCTTGTAGGCCAGCACCGCGATCGTCGCGAGAACCAGCGCGAGCGCGGTCGCCGAGGCGGTACGACGCCAGCGCTGGTAGGCCGTCCGGGACTGGTTCTGGTTCACTTGCCCACCGCACACAGCTGGCGAGACGGGGCCGAGGTCCGACCACCACTCTTGAGGGAGACCTGGACACACACCGTGGCTTCGTGCGCGACTCGAACCGTCAGGGAGGTCTCCTTGGTGTATTCAGGGGCGTCCTGTCGAGCACCGTCCCCCGTCAGCACGACCTTGAACTCATCCCCCTGCTGAGGGTTCTCATGGGTCCAGGAGAACGTCACCTGCCGCCCTGGAGCCGACTTCGAGACGACCGGCGGATCGGGCAGATCGATGACGGCGGGCGGGTCAGCCGGATCCTCTCCGCGCAGGGTGCCACTCTCACTGTTGGTCCCGTCGCCACCGTCGAGCAGGCCGTAGCCGACCAGAGCGGCGAGCACGGCGACGACCGCCGCGATGCCGATCCGGGGCGCCCATCGCGTGGCACGC
The DNA here is from genome assembly GCA_030145945.1 of Nocardioides sp. Taxonomy (GTDB): domain Bacteria; phylum Actinomycetota; class Actinomycetes; order Propionibacteriales; family Nocardioidaceae; genus Nocardioides. The sequence goes on along the minus strand of JASLDK010000253.1, from coordinate 957 downwards.
TCCGGCGAGCGGACCGGAGCGGGTCGCTTGCCGCTGGTGCCGCCGGTCCCGCTCGCGTCGGAGGAGTCCCCCGGCCGTAGCGACGTGGGGGGGTCGGGAGCCGTGGTCGGCGGGCGCAGGGGCGAGGCAGCCGGGATGATCACCGAGACCGGACGAACGAGCGTGCGCGCATCGTTGGGATGCTGTTCGCTCAGCGCCGTGGGCGAGGCATCCATGACCTCGAGCCGGGTCGGTGAGTGCCGCAACTCGATCTGCACGTCCTGGAGCTGACGGCCGAGCACCATCGCCGAGACCGGACGTTTGTCGATCTCGACCGACATCGCCCTCCGCAGGACGTCGACGAGCGATGCCGGCACGTCGGGACGACGCAGCGGCGTCAGTTGTCCCCGCTCGATGCGCGACATCAGGCTGGCGTTGTCGTTCGGTGCGTCGCGGCGTTCGTATGGCGGATGACCGATGAGCAACGAGTAGAGCGTCGCCGCCAACGAGTAGACATCACTGCGGACGTCGTGGCTGTCGGCGATCAGGGATTCCGGCGGTGACCACGGGATCGAGAGGCCCTGGCCCGCCGCACCGGCCTGACCGACGACGGACGCGATCCCGAAGTCGGTCAACAGCGGCACCCCGAAGGTGCTGGTGAGGATGTTGTGCGGCTTGATGTCGCGGTGCAGGATCCCAGCCCGGTGGGCGGTCTCGACGGCGCTGGCGATCTTGACGCCGATGTCGAGCACCTCGTCGACGGGCAGTGGCTGGGATCGGTAGCGCTGGGCGACGTGCGGCGGCGGGCAGAACTCCATGACCAGGAAGGCGCGGCCATCGGCACTGACGCCGGCCTGGTAGATCGGCACGATCGAGGGGTGGTTGGACAACTGCGCCATGACGTTGGCCTCGGCGCGGAACAGCTCGATGGCACCCGCGTCGCTGCCGCTGCGCAGCACCTTGATCGCGACCTGGCGG
>JASLDK010000246.1 GCA_030145945.1 Nocardioides sp. | reverse complement strand
CGAACACCACGGTCAGTTTCGCTGGCCGATCCCCAAACAGGTCTGCGAACAGCTCCGAAGCAAACTCCTGGCGATCCTCCGCGCGAATTGCGTTCGCGGATTCCTCAAGAGGCGTAGGCATGCTTTCGGCCCCGAGCCCCGACTGCTCCGGCTCGCCAGTCGGCGCAGACCCAACCGCCCCATCATCGGCACTCTCATCTGGCACTGGCCCTGACCAAGTGTTGGCAACGCTGTACTCCCATGGCCAGCTATCGGCGACGCTCACACGGTCGACGCTGTGCGGAGCAGGGAGGGCCGGTACCGGTGCCGCCATGATGCCTCGGGCAGAAGCCATCCGGGCCGCATTCCCCCTCGCCCCCGACATCATGTCCCAGTAGTAGACGCCGCCGAGGTGGGGCGCTCCCAACGACGTCGCCGCCTCAGCCCACCAACGCGATCGTCGCGGTCGTCTCGCTCCGTGCACTACCCGCAGCGCTCTCTGATAAAGAGCGAGATAGCCAGTCTTCTGGTGTGTTTGGCCCTTCCACACGAACGTCCCAGTGTTGAGATGAAACGTGTGCGCATGAGTGAGAGGCGACTTCAAAACGTACGTCTTCGCTACCCAGTCGACATCCTTGACCAACTTCGCCTGGTAGACACGAATCGAATGGGCGCCATCCACGATGGCAAGATCTCCGCCCAAGATCTGCGACTCGGCCTGCGAGGACACGACGTAGGTCATGTCCTCCGGCGCATGCCGCCACAGCGAAGTCATCACCGCGTCCGTGAGCCCGACCTCGTTCAAGGACCAATGCTCCGGACGGCCGGTGACGACGCCGCTGCCGGACTTGTTGAGTGCAGAGCCCGCCACATCAACGGATTGGGCGTACTCCGCGAGCGTCGCCCGAGCCCGCCACGACGCGATCCCCATCGCTCCCGCCAGATAGTGCACATCGCCCACACGGCGATTATGGCGCGGCGACGATCCGATTGCCGTCAGGCCCTTCCCTACAACAACGACGGCGCTCCGTGCCCACCTGATTCCTGAGAGCGGATGCCCCACAGGCTCCGTGAGATCACGGGAGTCAGAGATGACCATTCCGACACAGCTGAGCCTCCACGGGTTCATCGCCACCGGACCCGAGCTGACCAACGCCGGGTCGAAGGACGCCCGGTTCTTCGCCCGCGTTGGCGTCAAGCACTGGCGCCAAGAGCCCGACGGGTCCCGGACGCCGATCGAGTCGACCTTCCACAACCTCGTGATGTACGGCGCGGTCGCGGATCGGGCCTACGCCCGGTTCCGGGTCGGCGACCAGTTCGTCGCCTCGGGCTACATCACCGAGTACGAGAAACCCTGGAACGGCGAGACCGTCACCCGCGAACAGTTCGTCGCCCGCCACATCGGGCACGACACGGCCTGGACGCGCTACGCCGTCGACAGGGCGGCGGAGCGGCAGCCTGATCCGCCCGCGCGGCATCGGGCCGCGTCCACTGAGCCGCCGCACGCTGTCGGCCTCTGACCGGTCACCGCCATGGGCGACACGGACACTCACCAGGAGGCCCTGTTCGAGCCGGCGTCCGACGACAGCATCCACCCACTACTCGCCGGCTCGACCGAATACACCGGCCCCGACGAGCCTGACGAGCCGCTGCGGCCGCTGAACTGGAACCTGCTGTCGAGCGAGGAGGCCGAGTCCGAGTGGCTTGACCTCAACGCGTGGGTCGACTGGCTGCGGGCGACGTACGGCCTGCCGCCCACGGTCGTCCCGCCGTTCTGGCACCGCCACGACGAGCTGATCTGGGAGCTGTCGGCGCTCCACCTGCACTGGTTGAACGCCTACGACCCCGACGGGTCCCCGTCGGCGCCGTTGATGTGGCACCGGGACTTCGCCGAGGCCCGCCACCGGCTCCGCGAGTGGGTCGCGACCTGCGGCACCCGCCTCGACAAGGACCGCCCCACACGTCAGGCGACCTGGCCGGGCGAGGACCCGCAGCCGATGTCGGTCGAGGTCGTGATCGAGGACCGCGGCGCCGACTTCATCGAGTTCGTCGTCGAGGACATCGCCGCGCGACGACGCATCGAAGCGCGGGTCCGAGCCAGCCTCGCGGGCTGACGTTCCCCGCCGGCCGCCCAAGCCCATCTTGTCCACAGCTCCGCCCACATCCAGCGCCCCCGGCCGGGCGGCCGGGCTGTGGTGATTCAGCGGACCTCCCATCGAAAGGAACACCCCATGCTGCTCTCTCACGCAGTCACACTCGCCGAGGCCCGCTCGTACGTTGCGGCCCTGGCCGACCAAGCGACCTCAGCCGACGCGTCCGCCGAGTACGAGCGGGTACTGCTCCAGCTCGACTGGATCCACGGCGACTACGTCCCGGGCATCACCGAGGTCCCCGCCGAGCACCGCGACGTGCTGTTCGCGATCGCCGAGCAAGCCATCGAGGACCTCATCGGCCACGGCATCGACGCGTTGAAGGTCGAACTCGTCCTCGACATGCTCGACGCCGCAAGGTCGAGAGACATCGGCTGATGTACGCCGAGAACGGCGGACACCTACGCGCCGAACTGAGCACCCTGCTGCGCCAGCACCGGGTCCAGCAGCGACTCGGCGGAGCAGGCAGCCACACCGTCCCCGAAACCACCACACCCGAGGAGCGGCGACTTCTCGGGCAGCAGATCGCGCGGTATCGCCACTCCGCACTCCTGTGGAGTGTTCAAGCCGTACGAGCGGCGAACCCGCGAATCAACCTGGCCGGCACGAGCACCCGGACCCGTGGACCCGCCGAGGAGCTGCGCTACCGACTCGACGTGGCCATCGAACACTCGATCGGGCTCCCGACTCTCGACGACCTCGCCAGCGAGCAACCGTTCCCGATGGTCGAGACCTGGCGC
>JASLDK010000079.1 GCA_030145945.1 Nocardioides sp. | reverse complement strand
GCAGAGCCTGCTTGAGGTTGCCGCGCTCGGAGGGATGGACCGCGACGCCCTGTTCGTCGTGGGGCAGGTCGTCGATCCGGGCACCCAGCATGCCGGCGACCTTCTTCGCGCGCAGCACCTCTTCGAGCACGGGCCGGTCGCTGGATGCCAGCATCAGGCCGTGCACGGGGTGCTTCTCGAGCCGAAGGCGGCCATAGCGGGCCATCGTCTCGGCCACGTCGACCAGCAAGGCGTGGGGGACGGGATAGCGCGACCAGGAGAGCAGTGTGTCGATGACCTGCTCGGCGTCGTGCCCGGCAGCGCGGGCGTTCCACAACCCCAGCGCGGTCAGCCGATAGGTGTGGATGTGCTCGGGGGAGCGCTCGAGCTCCGCGAACGGAGCGATCGCCTTGCGGCACTCAGCGGCCTGCGGGTGGTCGACCTCCAGCAGCAGCGACTTGTCCGACTGCACGATCAGGGGTCCGTCTGTCACCGCACGAGTCTAGGTCGTGTCTAGGAGACCGGGACGACCCGGTTGATCCGGTGCACGGCGTAGCGCCGTTCGGCATCGGGGTCGTCCGGGTCGGCATCGGCGTCGAGGGCCGTCAACTGACCGCCCTCCACGACGATCGGGCGGACACTGCGCTCGGTGACGACGCCCTGGTTGTCGGTGAACCCGATCAGGACGACGCCGTCGCGTTCGATCGCCTCGCGCAGGGCCGACAGCACCCCGCCGCCCGCGACGGACGCCGACGCCGGCCTGGAACGCGCAGCTTCGTCACCCTCGCGCAGGTTGCCGACGGCGACACCGACCTGGGCTGCCTGGCGTGCCGCATGACGGGCAGGGTCTGCGCCGTCGCGGGTCCGGGGTGGACGGGCCCGGAGCCCTTCGGCGGTGCCGATGCGTACGACGCCGTCGGGGCCCTCGACGACCGGCGCTAGTCCGAGCTCCCGCATGCGGGGCAGCAGGACGTCGATCGGCAGACCGGAGATGAGCACGGTGGGCGCGATCCGTTGGAGGTCCAGGCTCACGGACTTCGGATGCTTGGCCAGCTCGATCAGCGCGGCCTCGTCTTCGGATCGGATGAAGGAGGCCGCCATGCCCACCCTGAGCCGTCCGAAGGAGCGGACCACGTCGTCGATCAGATAGCTGAGCGGTTGGGGGACCGGCGTGCGGGAGGCTGCGAGGACGAAGGCGTGCAGCTCGGTGGCCGTCCAGCCGGAGTCCAGGGCACGGCGTACCGAACCGGGGGTGAAGCGGTAGACCGTGGCCGCTCCGTGTGACTCGATGTCGGCGACCTGCTGCAGCCGACGGGCCAGATCGGGCTCCAGGGGTCCGGGTGCGACGGCGGTCAGGTCGGCCTGGATCAGGACGTGGTCGACGGGTGGCGGGAGCAGGCCGGCCAGCGTGGGTGCGGGATCCTCGCCCGCCAGCAGCGGTCGGGCGTACGACGCGAGCGCGTCCGCTCCCGTCAGGCCGATGACGGATGCCTCCGCGACGGCCCAGGCCACGAGATCGGGTCGGGTGCGTGGTCGTCGGGGCCGGTCCCAGGCGATCCGGGCGACAAGTGAGGGGAGCCCTGTCCCGGCCGCGAGACCGTGCCCATCAGGCAGGGCCGCCAGGGCCGTGAGCGCCATCGTCTTCGCCTCCGGCATCCCGGCAGCCGACAGCTCCGGAGTGAGCGCGTTCCACGGCTTTCCGTCGGGCCCGCGCTCGCCGACCAGCGAGGGCAGTCGGGCGCTGCTCAGCCAGGCTCGCGCGAGCGCCGTCCAGCGGTCGGCGACGGACAGTTCGGCCCACGTGTCGAAGGTGGTGGTCGGCACCCAGACGGGGTTGCCGTCGGCGTCGGACCTGGTCGCCGCGAGACCTGCCTCGTGGACGACCTCCACCACCAGGGCGGCCTCCTGCTCGGCGACCTGCAGATGGGTGGCGATCGCCCGCAGCTCGCGCACGCCGAGCCCGGTGGTGCGCAGGGCAGGCGCCGGTCGCGTGTCCCAGGACTCGAGCAGCTGGCCGGTCCGGCGTACGAAATCCGTGGCGGCGCCCAGCGCCGCGCTCGCAGCCAGCCGGGGCGAACGCTCCTCCGAAGCGACCGCAGGAGGTACGTCGACGGCCGCGGTCGTCGTACGACCGGAGCGGGTCGCCAGCGCGACCTCCCCGGGCACGACCAACAGGCCAGGCATCAGGGACCCGCCCGGGACCAGGAGGCGGTGGGCGACCAGCAGCTCGGCCGGCGTCGACGCGTCCCCGGGGTGCAGGCCGATCCGCACGCTCCCCGACTTCGCGGTCCCGCCCTGATCGATGATGTGGCTCAACAGTGCCCGTGCGTCGGGAGCCAGGTCGGCCAGGACGGCCGTGATCTCGTCGGCCGGCGCGGGCTGGGCAGAGCGAGGTCGTACGCCGCTCACACCGGCCTCGGGCCCGCCGACGAGAGCATCGCCGACCCCACTCAACGCGCGCAGCCCTTCGGGTGAGTCCCAGGCCAGGGCCAGATCCCGCAACCGCTCGAGCGCCTTGCGCGTGTGGGCCGCGTCTGCGTGGACGATGGCGGCGACGTCATCGTCCGTGGTTTGGCCGGCAACCACGAGGGCATCAAGGACGAAGAGCTCGCCTCGATCGAGGTTGTCGAGCGCCCGCGCGATCGAGTTGCGTACGGCGGCGCGCGACGCGAGCTGACCGAAATCGTGAGGGGCGGGAGTGGCCAGGTCAGGGCGGTCGGTGAGCAGACGCTGCAGACGCTCATCGGTCCACGCCCTCAACTGGTCGGCCAGCGACCGGTGCCCTTGCGGTCTCCCTTCCACACACCCAACGCTAGTGGTCGCTCGCAGCGGCCGTCCGCCGACGGTGACGAATGTGGTGGGATGGACGGCAGAAGACCTGAACGACGTGCCTGAGCGGCGCGTGAGCCCGGAACGGAAGCTGGGGGCAATCCCATGAGCGACAACGCACCAACGATCGACGCCTGGTCCTACCGACCGGGAACGTGGTTCGCGGTGTTCGGTCCGGAGGCGGCGATCGTGCTGCCCGAGTCACAACGAGACCAGATGATCGGGTTGTGGGCCCTGGTCGACGGTGGCGCCGGATTCGACGAGGTCCTGGACGGCCTGCTCGCCTCGGGCCTGAGCCGGATCCCCGGTTTCGTGCTGATCAGCACCGGTGCGGACAGCACGCGGATCCTGCTGCGCGGCGACGGTGTCGTCGCCACCGTGACCGCCTCCGGCGAGAGCGTCACGCTCGACGGTGCGGCCAGCCACACCTGGGTCGAGCGCAGCCTCGACGACGTCACCGAGTTGAGCGTCGCGCTCCCGGTCGAGGCCGGATCGGCAGAGGACGAGACGGACTTCGCGATTCGGACCGGGCTGGTCAAGGTCGGCCGGATCGACCGTGCGGGCGCAGCGCAAGGAGCGCACCGCGGCGATGCCACGGACCTTGCGACCGTGCTCCCGCTCTCCGAGCCGTCGCCCCTGGACGAGTCCGGTGCGGTCGAGCCGCACCCGCTCGACGATGCCGCGTCGGCAGTCACCGACGCGACCCACCTCGACGAGGATCCAGCAACGGAGTTCATGGACGCCGTTGACGACACGCCGCTCGCCCCGCCGACGTCCGAACCCGATGGCTGGATCACCCCAACTGACGTGCCTTCGCCCGCGCCGGTCCTCGGCGACCCCAACATTCCGCCACCGCCGTCAGCGCCGCCTTCCTTCGAGTCGGTGCCGGGGCCTCCGGGCTGGGTCCCGCCACCCCCGCCGATCCCGGCGCCGCCGGTTCCCGTCCCGCCGGTCCCGGCCCCACCGGCCTCGATCCCGACTCCGCCGGACGCCACCGACACCGGCGACATGCCACCGTTGACCGTCGGCTCCTGGGAACCCGTGACCGGCCTGGCCGCTGGCTCCGCGCCGGGGATCGATCATGACGGTCAGACCATCCTCGGTGAGCCACAGGCGCCGGAGCCACTCGTCGCGCCCGTTCCCGGCACCCCCGATGTTCCCGCGGTGACGCCTCCGGTCGCGAAGCTGCTCATCTCCGACGGCCAGGAGGTCGTGGTCGACCGGGCCGTGCTGATCGGTCGCGCACCGGAGACGCGTCGCTTCGGATCCACCGAGCACCCCACCCTGATCACGGTGCCCAGCCGCCTGCATGAGATCTCCTCGACCCACATCGAGGTGCGGCCGGGGTCCGGTGCAGACCTCGGCTCCGCGGTCGTGACCGACATGGGATCGACGAACGGAACGGTGCTGGTCCAGCCTGAGCTCGGACCGGAGGACCTCAAGCCCGGTGTTCCCGTCCAGCTGATTCCCGGGGCAACCATCAACCTCGGTGACGGAGTGACCATCCAGGTCGTTCGTCCCTGACCTTTCCTGACCTTTCCTGACCTTTCCTGACCTTTCCTGACCACCCCTGATCTCGCTGGCCACTCGGAGCCCCGCATGCAGCACGATCCACTCGCGCCGGTCCCCGCCGACACCCACCCGCCCGCCGACATGGAGCGGAGGTTCGCGGCGTTCCTGATCGACCGCGTCGTGACCTGGGGGCTGGCTGCTGCCGTGGCGTTCGGTGCGGCCATGGTGGTCGATGAGCGCAGCGGATTGATCGCGGTCCTGGTCTTCGTGGTCGTCGACGTCCTTGCCGGACTGGTGATCGCGGTGCTGATCGGGACCACCGGCCTGACTCCGGGAAAGGCCGCGACCGGCATCCGCGTCCTGTCCGGTACGACGGGGAGGCCGATCGGGATCGGAGCGGCTCTGTTGCGCACGGCTGTCCTCGGTCTCGCGGGCCTGCCGACGGCCGGGATGGGCATCGCGACCCTGGCGTGGACGGCGGCGATGGACCCGACGGGACAGCGGCGCGGGCTGCACGACCGGTTCGGCTCGGCGGTCGTGGTCGACGTACGTCCGATCGAGGTGGCTGCCGAACAGGTCGAGGAACGGCCTCAGCAGATCGTCAACCTCACAGCGATGCGGTTGATGCCGACGCCGGTCGTCGAGCAGCCAGCACCGATGCCGGCGGCGCCTGTTGCCATGCCGGCTCGCACCCCCGCCAGCGCGGCTGCGGCACCGCCATCTCCTTCGGCCGCGCCGATCAGTCCCGTGCCCCCCGTGCCGGCGCCGCCACCCGCCCAGCCGCCGGCGCCACCCCGCGTCTCGCTCGGCACCGAGCAGACCCTGCTGCGCACCCAGCAGACGTCCCCGCCCACACCGGCGCCGGGCGCCCATGCCGCTCCCCGGTGGCGCGTCGAGTTCGACACCGGCGAGACCTTCGTCGTGGAAGGTCTCGCACTCGTCGGCCGCAGTCCCCAGGCGCGCCCGGGCGAGGACGCGCGCCACGTCGTACCCCTGCGTTCCTCGGACATGTCGGTCTCCAAGACCCACGCCCAGTTCTCGGTTGCCGCCGACGGTGCGCTGGTGGTCATGGACCGCGGATCGACCAACGGATCCTCGATCACACGTCGGGGGATGTCGCGTCCGCTGTCACCGGGACGCCCGGCCACGCTCCTGCCGGGCGACGTCGTGCACTTCGGCGACCGCGCCATGACAGTGCGTCGCGACCAGGCCTGACGGAGTCCCGCGACCTAACGAGCCGCCGCCCACTCACGCCGCAACAGACCGTAGACCGCCGTGTCGGTCCACGTGCCGTCCCGGTCGGCGTAGTCCTCGCGGGTGTGCGCCTCGTGTCGCATGCCCAGCCGCTCGCACAGGCGGGCCGAGGCCAGGTTGCGAGGGTCGAGCCGGGCCATCAGCCGGTGGAGCGGGTAGTGGCTGAACGCGAGATCGACGAGGGCGCGGGCGGCTTCGGTGGCGAACCCCCGACCGGCATGCTCGGGGGAGAACACCCAACCCAGCTCGCCGATCCCGGGCGGATCACTCGGACCGTGGCGCGACTCGAAGCGCAGCATCATGTCGCCGACCAGCACACCGTCGTGCTCGACGGCGAGGGCGAGCATCTCTCCGGGCTCGGAGGGCGCGACGCCGGCGACGAGCTTCTCCATCCGCCCCGCCAGTCCTTCCGCGTCGAGCGCGGGGAACGGCAGGTAGCGGGTGACCTCAGGGTCTGCACAGTAGGCGCCGATCGCGGGGCTGTCGCTCGGCATCACGGAGCGCAGCACCAGCCGCTCGGTCCGCAAGGGCAGGGACGGAGGCGCCAGGACCGGCGGTTTCAATTCGGTTGCCACCCTCCGGACAATAGGACCAGGCGGCGACATTACGATGTGCCGCGCGTGCGCCCGACCGAGTGCAGGCGAGCTGAGTGACGAGAGTGAACGACGAGAGGGTGGGCGGATCCGTGCCGACTGGCAAGGTGAAGTGGTACGACGCGGAGAAGGGCTTCGGCTTCCTCTCCCAACAGGGCGGCGAGGACGTCTATGTCCGCGCTGACGCGCTGCCCGACGGCGTGACCACCCTCAAGGCAGGCACCCGCGTCGAGTTCGGCATCGCCCAGGGCCGACGTGGCGAGCAGGCCCTGCAGGTCCGCATCGTCGACGCGCCCGCCTCGGTCAGCCGCAACCAGCAGCAGGCCAAGCGCAAGAAGCCCGAGGAGATGGTCACGATCGTCGAGGACCTGATCCGCCTGCTCGACGGCGTCGGCGAGACCTACCGTCACGGCCGGCACCCTGAGCGTCGTACGGCGCAGCCTGTCGCCAAGCTGCTGCGCGCGCTCGCCGACGAACTCGAGTCCTGACTCAGGCAGTCTTCGGCTTCTGGGACGGTCGCGTGCGCAGCACGAACACCGCCCAGGCGGTGAGCAGGACGGCCGCGAAGGCGAGTCCGAACCCGTTGACCGCGGGGTAGGACAGGATCACGCCGAGGAAGCCACCGAACACCCACGCCATCTGCAGCGTGGTGTCGCCCTTCGCGAAGGCGCTCGCGTGCGCCCGCACGGGGACTCCGCTCTGGATGGTCGAGTCGAGCGACACCTTGGCGAGGTACTGCATCAGCCCCACGGTCAGGCCCAGCACGACCAGCGGGACCAGTCCGTAGAAGACCGTGGCGAACAGCAGTGCCGCGATGTCGGCGAGCAGCGCGATCACCACCATGGCCGCGGGATTGATCTTGCGTGCGAGCGAGGCGACCACGATGCCGAGGGTGTTGCCCAGTCCGGCCGCGCCGATCACGAGGCCGACCAGCAGCGTCGACTTGGTCTTCGACTCCCAGCCCTCCAGCGGTTCGGTGGCCAGCACGAAGGTCATGAACATCGTCAAGAAGCCGGACAGCAGGCGCGGTCCGCAGTTGGCCCGCAACGCATAGGCCACCTGGGGAGGCAGCCCGCTGCCCCGTCGTACGCCGTCGCGGGTCCTGCCGAGCGACTCCTCGCCGCTCGAGGCATCGACGCCCGCGGGCAGCAGGATCGCGGCGATCGTCCCGAGGGTGAAGACCAGGAAGGCATAGCGGCAGGCCCATTCGGGGCCGATCCAATAGGCCAGGCCGGCGAGAGGGCCCGACACGCAGGCGCCGACGACCCCGGCCAGTGCGACCCGACCGTTGGCCTTCACCAGGGTGATCTCGCGCGGCAGGAGCCGAGGAACGGCCGAGGCCTTGGCGACGCCGTACGCCTTCGACGATACGAGTACGCCGAGGGCGGCGACGTAGAACCACGGGGATCCGTCGTTCAGCGTTCCCGCGAGCACCCAGCACAGGAAGGCGCGGATCGCGAAGGTCGCGCCGATCGCCCAACGGCGACCATGGCTGAACCGGTCGAGGAAGGGTCCGATCAGGGGGGCGACGATCGCGAACGGAACCATCGTCAGGCCGAGGAAGAGCAGCACCGGCCCACGTTGGCCGCTGGTGGCGCCGGCGAAGAACACCGTGCCGGCGAGGGCGATCGCGAAGGCGGAGTCGCCGGCCGCGTTGGCCGCGTGCAGCTCGATGAGCCGGTTGAGGCCGGAGCGTTCGGCACCCTGCGCACCTGCTGCCTTGCGGGCCTGCCGAACCGTCGCCCTGCTGGCACGCCCGGTGACGCTGGCGAAGCCGGCGATGCCGCGAGCGGTCGCCTTCGCACCCGAGCCGATGCTCGAGCCGACCGTTCGTATGGTCGTGGGCTCGGGGCCCGTCGTACCGCCGGGCGTGCGCTGCTCAGGGCCCTGGCTGGTCATGGGCCCATCTTGCCTGCCCCGACGTGACGATCGTTGCCCGGATAGGGGATGCTGTGCCGGTGTCCACCCTCGAGCGCAAGTTGACCGACGCTGCCACGGCCGACGCCGTCGACACGGCGCGTGCGGCGCTGCTCGAGGAGGTGGCGGCCGAGGACATCGGTCAGCACCTCGGCCACACGGTCGACGGTCTGCGGGTCGTCACCCACCTTTTCGAGTGCACCCGCAGGGGCTACCGCGGTTGGCAGTGGGCGGTCACGCTCACGCGCGCTTCGCGTCAGCGCAAGGTCACCGTCGTCGAGGTCGTGCTGCTGCCCGGTGCGGACGCGATCATCGCGCCGGCCTGGGTTCCCTACCGTGAGCGCCTGCAGCCCGGCGACATGTCGCCCGGCGACCTGCTGCCCGTCTCCGACGACGACCCGCGGCTGGTGCCGACGTACTCCTTCGGTGACGACGCGCTCGACACCGACGAGAAGGCGCAGATCCGCCAGGTGGCCAAGGACCTCGGTCTCGGTCGCGTCCGGGTGCTCTCGCCCGAGGGGCGCGACGCTGCCGCCGAGCGGTGGTACGACGGCGAGGCCGGCCCCGACGCCCCGATGTCCAAGGCCGCTCCCGACCAGTGCCATTCCTGCG